>JAHZJR010000027.1 GCA_022600805.1 Pseudomonadota bacterium | reverse complement strand
TATTCCATGCCAGCTCCTTTAGCTAATCGTTTTTCCCATTATGAACTAGATGTCAATCTAGATGATTGGGCGGCCTGGGCTTATAAAAATCAAATTGACGAGCGTATTATTGGTTTTTTGCGTTACCGCCCTGAGCATTTATTTGAATTTGATCCAGCACACAATCCAGTGGCTTTTCCTTCGCCAAGAACCTGGGAATTCGTGCACCGAGCACTGAAAAAATTTGACACTAATTTAGCACTCTTCAGACAAGCAGCTAGCGCTTGTGTGGGTGAAGTAGCCGGCGTTGAAATTACGACTTTTGTTGAGCATATGGCTGACCTGCCTGATTTGGATGCCATTGTTCAAGGCGAATCAGTTAGCATACCCAAAGAGCTAGATCTTCAATATGCAATTTGTGCCGCCTTAGCGGGGCGAGCAATTGCTGCAAAAGATAGCGATCAGGCGCAACAAATTTGGGGCAATATTCTTAATTTTGCACGCGAGTTTCCACAAAAAGAGCTAGGCGTTATGCTGGTTTCTGATATGCAAAGAGCCATTGGCGGTGATATTTTCGCAGTACCTGAGTTTGCTAATTGGGCAGGTAAAATAGCAGAAACCCTGTTTGACTAATAAACCACGTGATTAATCTGAATCAACATCAAGAATACACAACCAAACCCATATTAAGATTAGGGTTTAGACCTTTTTTCTTTGCCTCTGGTGTTATTGCTGTTATTTCCATGCTCATGTGGATGGTATTCTACCCAGCACTGATTCTTGTTAATAATGCCAACCCAATTGATTGGTATGCACATACCTCTCAACTATTTGTAATTTTGTCGTTTGTAGGGTTTGTTTTGATTTGCACCCCTATGTATTTTCAAGCACGTCTTGATGGGCAGTTTGGCTGATGAAAGTTGCTGGCGAATTACTCATTCTAACGCGAGAGCATCACCCTGCATTGTCGCTAGCCAATAAGTGTCTCGCAAATGATAAGGTGGAAATTCAAGCCTTGTGTGCGAAAATATCGCAAAATTTTAAAATGGACTATTCTGAGCATTTTGACACCGAAGAGGCGACTATTTTTGCCTTTTTGAGTGAAAAATCAGACGATTTAGCGCAATTATGCGCTCAATTAACCCTAGAACATCAACAATTGTACAAAATTTCAGCAGAATTGGCTAATCAACCAAAATCTTTAGAAAAATTTAGCAAATTATTAAAATCACACGCAAGATTGGAAAATAGAGAATTATTTCCACAGATTGATTTACTCTCTGCACCACAGCGACGACAAATTCTTAATTCTAGCGCCAAACACGGCTCGGCCACAATTTATGAGTGATTCTGACTATCCATATTGGCGTAATGACGAGCTGAAATCCACACCTGAATCAAAGGTGGAAGTGATTGGTGAAGATGTTGTCTTTGAAAACAATATTGATGATATTGATTTAGAAATGGTTGAGGCAAAGCTCACTAAAGCACGTACACAGCTTATTTTAGACAAGCCTTTTTTAGGAAATCTGGTTCTTAGATTACCATTAAAGGCAGCTGGATCTTGGTGTAAAACCAGTGCTACGGATGCTAAAAATTTTTACTACAACCCTAGTTTTATCGACAAACTTAACAATCATCAAACAAAATTTGTACTTATTCATGAGGCACTTCACTGTGCGTTAACGCACTTTTCCAGACGCGGTAATCGAGACAAGCATAAATGGGATTTGGCGTGTGATTTTGCCATCAACCCTCTATTAGTTAAAGAGGGGTTTCGTCCGCCATTAGATGTACCCATCTTTAGCAAATACGAGAGCATGATTGCTGAAGAAATCTATCCAATGATTGATGATAGTATTGACACCGAACCTATGGATCAGCATTTATACGATGACAATCCAAAAGATGACGCAGATGAATCAGATGGTGGAATGCGTGAAGATAGCCTTGAAGGTGAAAAAGACAATGCATCTGCCAAAGGAAAGGACAATCAATCATCATCAGGTAAAACAAACTCTGAGAGTTTGGCTGATCAGCCACCACCATTAAGCCCTGATGAAATGCAATCGCTCAGCGCGCAATGGCAAAAAAACCTAGCCTCGTCAGCACAACTCGCACAACAAGCGGGCAAATTAGACGGCGAATTTGCCAAATTAATTGATTTTTTCTTACAGCCACAGCTTTCTTGGCAATCTTTATTGGCACAATATATGTCAAGCCTTGCTCGAGATGATTTTTCCTACGCAAGAGCTTCAAGAAGAAGTGGCGATGCAATTTTGCCATCACTTAGGTCTAGTCAAATTGATGTGAGTGTTGCCATTGACACCTCAGGGTCAATTTCACAAGAAGAAATTAACGAATTTATCTCTGAAATTGATGCTATTAAAAGCAATATGCGCGCTTCAATAACCTTAATTGCTTGTGATGAAAAGGTCAGTCCACAGTTAATTTGGCGCTTTGAAGCTTGGGATGAATTGCAATTTCCTGTGTCATTGGGTGGTGGCAAGGGTACTAATTTCAATCCTGTATTTGACTACATAGAGCAACAAGATGCCTCTCCTAGCGTTCTTATTTATTTCACCGACGCCAAGGGTAAATTTCCAGAAGTCGAACCTAGCTATCCAGTGATGTGGCTAGTCAAAGGCAAAGAGCCTATCCCTTGGGGCTCAAGAATCCAATTAAATTAGTTATGCAAGATTTAACCCCAATAGAACTTCAGTCCCATTTAAAAAATCATTCCCCACTATTATTAGATGTGAGGGAGCAATGGGAATGGGATAAATGCCATTTTGATGAAGCTAAGCTCATGCCCATGGGGCAAATTATGGCAAATGTCGATAGTTTTGATAAAGCAGCAGAAGTGGTGATTATTTGCCATCACGGCATTCGATCCATGCAAGTTGCGCGTTATTTTGACATGTTAGGGTTCGAGAATGTGATTAATTTAAAAGGCGGCATTGATGCTTGGGCTAAAACCATTGACGATTCAATGGCCTTATATTGAACGCTGACGACTGGCCTCAAATAAGCTAACACCTGTCGCAACCGATACATTTAAACTTTCTACATTGCCTTGCATGGGAATTAGTGCCAATTGATCACAAGATTGCTTGGTTAGCTTGCGCAAACCTTTGCCTTCAGCGCCCATAATCAGCGCAGTAGGCGTGGTTAGGTCAATTTGATAAATTGAAGTTTTGGTCGAACCATCCAAGCCTACCACCCAAACATTCTCTTTTTGCAGTGCTTTAATAGTTCTAGCAAGATTTGTTACTTGGAAAATTTTAAGTTGATTTAGGGCACCTGCTGAGGTTTTGTGTACTAACGCATTGATGGGTGCTGAGCCGTCTTTATTGATCACCACACAATCAACTCCGGCAGCATTAGCACTGCGCAAACAGGCGCCTAAATTTCTAGGGTCTTGAATAGAATCTAAAATTAAGATAAGTCCCGCATGGTCTAACTTAGCAACATAGGTAATAAGCTCATCTTGATTGGGTAGAGTGGGTAATAATATTTCTGCAGCAATACCCTGATGAGTTTGATTATGAGTCAATTTATCAAGATGTTGTTTATTAGATTTTTCTACTCGAATGCCTAGTTGAGCTAATTGTGCATTAATTTCACCAATACGCTTATCATTACGATTATCAAGCGTCAAAACTTTTACAAAACCTTCTGGCACAGAATCAAGTTGCGCTTGAATGGCATGAAATCCGAAAATAACGATGGTTTTAGACATGAATAATTAGACTAGAGTTTATGGTCAAAAATTTCAATATAAGCATCTTTTCTAAGCTTTTTAGTCCAATTGCGAAAATACAAATTTTTCTTTTGACGTATAAGTGCCGCTTTAATTGATTGTAGGTGTGTGTCAATCTGACGTTTCTCAATGACCTTAATTAGTCTCCAGCCATCGCCTACTTTAAAAGGCTTTGATAGCTCTTCAAGTTCTAGAGGTTTTATCACTTCAATAAAGTCTTTAGGTAGGCGTTCTTGCACTAGCCAGCCTGATTCGCCACCATCTTTGTAAGATTTGTCCTGAGAATGGAGTTTTGCCAACGCAGCAAATGACGCTCCTTGTTGAATCTGGGCGGATAAATCTAACAATACAGCTTTAATCAAATCATCTTGAGATTGTAGCAATGAATCAGTTTGTTCAACAGAACTGATGGCAATCTGCGCAATACGTATTTGAGATTCCAGTGTTTGCGTATCGGATGGATTATTTGCTAAAGCCTGATCAAGTTCAGCTGGACTAACAACTAATTTAACTTTACTGGTAACTAATTCTTTAAGGCCATTTAAAGACAGCTTTTGTTGAATACTAGTCACAATATCACCAAACTCGGGTCTTTGTTGGAGTTGTTCTAAAGTTAAAGAGTTTTGTTTAGCCACGCGTTTAAGCATATTGTTAACCGCAATAGTCTTGGGCTTAACACCTAGCTGCTCTGCCTTATCCATTTGTAGAAGAATGTCAATTTGTTGATTAACAACATCTAGTTTATTTGTTGCTGGGCCTTGAGCGTTGAGCAGCGCATCTTGAGTGATTAAATGATCATTAACAATAGCAATAATGCTATTAGGTGCAGCGCTAACACTCAGTGAAATAAGCAGGGCTAATAAAGGAAGTTTATTCATATTAAAAATCATCCAAATTGGCAAGGTAGTTTGGCACTTCATCTTCAAGACGCTTATACAAACTTGGCGAAGTAGAAGCAAGCCCTTTAAGCACTAACTCAAAGTTGGTAACATAGTCGTAATCATTACTACCCATATGCTTTTTAAAATGCGCTAAACGCAATGCCCAGCAGCAAGATTCATAAGCGACACCTGTGGTTTCTTTGCTTGTCGTCCAGGTATTACTTGCTTGGTTTTGCGATCTATTAATACCCGCAAAAACATGCACTTGCTGTGTTAATGGATAAGCACCGTATAATTCAATTGATTTAGGATCGCTATTAGCTCTGTCATAATGATGTGCCAAAGTTAGGAATTTTCTCGGGTTAAGAATATAGCTTGCTGAACTATCGCGTTTGTCAATTTTATTAGTTTCTGGATCATACTGCAAAGTATTGTCAAAGGTGAACTGATCAAGAGAAAGGTTGGCCGATAGCGCAATATCTGAGTATTTTCTTCGATTCACCAACGCGCCAGAACTGTCCATATCTGTATCATCGAGATGGCGTGTTTGAGCAACTTTTAAGCTTAAATACGTATCACCCGTTTCTTCATCAATAAAGTCAGATTCAAGACCTAAGGTGAAATTATTAGCGTTACTAATTCTATCAATACCGGTAAATTTTTGTCCTGAAAACAAACCCTCGTAGGAATCGTTTTTATCGGCAGAATCAAAACTAGGTAGGGCGCTTTGATCTTTTTTAGGGGTGTAGTTATAAGCCAATCTTGGGGTTAGGGTTTGAATCAGATCTGTACCAAATAGACGTGTTTCTCTTTCTAAAAAGAGTTTTGAATCTAGTCCAAAACTATAAATAGAGCGTGACTCGTCCGCTGCATTATCTAGTGCATAATCTGTACTAGAAAGACTGAGTTTCGGAGTTAAAGAGTATGCGTTAGTTGTGATTGGACGAGAGAGGTTCGCTTGTGCATGAGTTCGTACACCAGTATCACTTGATGTTTGATGCTGAAATTTAGTACTCACTAAAGATAAATCTATTTGGCGATTATCCATACCTGTAAATACTTTAGAGATTGAAATCTCTGGTGCGCGGGTATAAGCGGCGGTACCACTATTAACCAATTGCTCATTTTCAGCAAACAAAGCGATGTTTAAATTTTGATCTTTATCTGCATAAACTAGGTCAATATGAGAATGTAAGGCAGTAGCGCTAGTATTACTATGTGCAATTTCTTCAAAATATTTAGTGTCAGAGACACGATTGGTGGCTAAGCTAAGCTCGGTTTTTTCATTGAGCGTTAAATCAATACTTGAATTGAGTAACCAGCGTTTTTGATTGGTAATATCATCTTCGTAAAGATAATGACCTTCAATTTCAAAGCGTCCCTTATCTAAATAATTATTGCCGGCAATTAATTGACGATAAACACCTTCAACAACACTACCACGACTGGAAAGTTGATTTAACGTTAATAAAAAATCACGATCTGGCGCAATATTAAAATAATAAGGAATTCGAACTTGGTAATTGTTATCCTCACTGGCAACAGACTCATCATAACTACCAAAGGCAGGCGCTAAAAATCCAGACCCTCTGCCTTCTAACACCCATTCATGATGAGGTGAATAAAACACTGGAACGCCCAAAAACTCAACCACAACATCGCTTGCTACACCACGATTAGTTTGTGAATTAAGTGTAATTTGTTCAGCTTTCATTTGCCAATCTGTATTACCTAACGGACACAAAGAATAACTCACCTCATCAAAGATTTGTTGAGTGCCATCGTTGTTTACTTGCTGCGCCTGACCATTTATTTTACTATTTGGATAGTGAAACTGAACGTCGCTAAGCGTGGTGTATGTTGTGTCAGCTTGTTTTTTAACAATAGCCTTATCACCGACAAACATTAACTCATCATCTTGAAACTTAACTTGGCCGATAGCAGTTGAAGTTTTATCAGATTTTTTAATTCGAATCTCATCAGCGCTCAGGAAGTAAGCACTTGAGTTAAGCGACACATTGCCTGTTAATAAATAATTATCGCCCTGGGATATTTCACTACGATCGGCAATAACATCAAGATTTTTATCACTTGATAAGGTTTGTTTAGGAAAGAGTAGGCGGTTGTCTGAACAGTTTAACGCATAACCTTGTGCGCTGACTAAACCAGATAGTAGAGCAAATGAGCAAAAAGCAAGTGACTTTTTCATACAGGTTCTATTTTTATAAAAATTTATTTATTTTAACACCAACTAAATAACAAATATCCTGCATATATTAGTTACATCAACATAACTTTATTTGGGTAAAATAACTCAGGTTTTTAACAATAATGGAAGCATCTAAATGGCTTGGAACGATAATAACAACAATCAAAACCCTTGGGGTAGTAACAATCAAACACCGCCAGAATTGGACGAAGTAATCAAAGAGTTTAAAAATAAATTTAATGGTATTTTTGGCTCAAATAAATCAAACGAATCGTCAGCAGCACCAACGCCACCACAGGGTAGTGTGAAATTTATTGTCATTATTGCTGTACTGGTTTGGATGTTGTCAGGTATTTACATTATTGATCCTGCTGAAAAAGGTGTTGTTTTACGTTTTGGCGCTTTCCAAGAGGAAACCTCTCAAGGGCCACATTGGCACTTGCCATTTCCCATCGAAACGGTTAATAGGGTTAATGTAGAGCAAATTAGAACAGCTGAAATTGGATACCGAAATGCTGTCAAGGGTGGACGTAATTTTGGCGGTAACGTATCTTCTGAATCGCTCATGTTAACTAAAGACGAAAATATGATTGATGCTAAATTTGCGGTTCAATATAAAATCAATGATGTGCAAGCTTACTTATTTAACGTTGCCAGTCCAGATACAACACTACGTCATGTTTCTGAAAGTGCTATTCGTCAGGTGGTTGGTCAAAATACAATGGACTATATCTTAACCGAAGGACGAGTAAGTATCGCTGACGACATCAAAGAAAGATCTCAAGAGTTATTAAACTTATATAAAACAGGTTTGCAAATTACCACGGTTAACATGCAGGACGCTCAGCCACCTGAACAGGTTCAAGCCGCTTTTTCTGATGCTGTAAAAGCACGTGAAGACAAGCAACGTTTAATAAACGAAGCGCAAACTTACGCAAATGACATTTTGCCGAAGTCTCGTGGACTTGCTGCCCGTTTATTAGAAGAATCCAAAGCCTATAAATCAGAGGTTATTTCTAAATCTGAAGGTGAGGCATCTCGATTCAAACAAGTTTTAATCGAATATGAAAAAGCACCATCTGTTACTAAAGAGCGTCTATATCGGGAAACTATGGAAGGTGTACTAGCCGCTACTAGCAAAGTCGTGGTTGATTCAAAAGCCAACTCAATGATGTATTTACCAATTGACAAGTTAATTAGCAAAAGAACAACTAATAATCAAGAAACCCCTCAAACAACCCAAGAGTCGGTTGAAGGGGTCAGCGACACTAGAAAAATTTTCCGTAACAGAGGAGTAAGATAATGAAAAAGCTAGGATTAATTATCATTGCTGCAGTATTTTTTGTACTGAGTTCAGCACTTTATACGGTTAACGAAACTCAAACAGCCATTAAGTTACGCCTAGGTGAAATTGTTACCGTTGAAAAAGAGCCGGGACTTAAGATTAAAATGCCTTTTGTCAACAATGTGGTGAAATTTGATGATCGTGTGCAAACATTAGATGCACCGGCTGAGCGATTTTTAACGGGAGAGAAGAAAAATGTTATTGTTGATTCGTATGTTAAATGGAGAATTAGCGATGCAGAGCAATTTTACAAATCAACCGGTGGTAATTTAGCGCGTACTAATAATCGTCTTGCGCAAATTATTAAAACTGGGCTAAAGAGTGAATTCTCAAAACGTACTATTGCTGATGTGGTTTCAGGTGAGCGTAGCGAAATTATGTCTAATATCGCCAAACTTGCTAAAAAAGATATCGGTGAATTTGGTATTGAGATTGTAGATGTGCGCATTAAACGTATCGACCTATCGCAAGAGGTATCAAACTCAGTTTATCGTCGAATGCAGGCAGAACGTCAGCGTGTTGCTAAAGAATTTAGATCTAAGGGTGCCGAAGAAGCTGAAATTATCCGTGCAGCAGCTGATAAAGAAAGAACAATTATCTTAGCAGACGCTTATCGTGATTCAGAGATGATTCGAGGTGAGGGTGATGCTCTATCAGCAGCAAACTATGCACAAGCGTATAACAAAAATACAGATTTTTATTCATTCTATCGTTCACTAGAGTCTTATAAAAAATCCTTTACTGGTCAAAATGACATTATGGTGTTAAATCCAAATACTGAGTTCTTCCGTCACTTTAACCCTGAGGTTAAATAAACACTTTATGAAGACTTGGCAGCTACCCGAGGGCATTGACGAATTAAGCAATAATCAAGCACTTAATTTTGAAATGCTTCGACGTCAATTAATAGATCTTTATACTGAAAAAGGCTTTGGATTGGTTATTCCGCCAATGGTTGAACATGTAGATTCATTGCTACTAACCAGTGATTCAGTTAACGAAAAAACTTTTAAATTTTTAGACCCTGTAAGTGGAAAGATGCTGGGTGTGCACGCTGATATTACCCCGCAAATTGCACGTATTGATGCAAGACGTGCAAGTGACGGTATTGAAAAGTACTGCTACATTAACGCAATCTTACAAACTCGGGCTGACGACTTTTATGATTCTCGCTCACCAATTCAAGCAGGTGCAGAATTATACGGTTCTAATGATATTTCAGCAGATGTTGAGGTAATTGAACTAATGCTTGAGAGTTTGAAAATATTGTCCATCGACCCAGTGGTTGTCAGCCTTGGAAATGTTGCAATTTTTGACGCATTAATCGCGCAAGAAACGCTAGATTCAGATCAAACAGCTGAACTACGTCATATCTTTGCACATCGCTCATCTCCAGACTTAGCCATCTTCACTACCCAGCACGTACTGACAAATGCAAACCTGTTTGAAGCCTTAATCAAGCTAGAGGGTGAGCAGACGGTGTTAGATCAAGCCATGGAGCTTTTTGCAAACTTTCCTGATGCCTTAAAAGCCATCAAAGACTTGCAAGCCATTGATCAAGCGCTCAGTTATAAAAATATACAAGTAAGCTATGATTTAGCTGAATTACAAACTTATGAATATCACACAGGTATTGTCTTTTCAGCATATCACCAAAACTACTCTAAAGCCTTGGCTCAGGGCGGGCGTTATAATGGCATTGGTGAGTCATTTGGACAGTCACGAGCAGCCACAGGATTTTCGTTTGATTTGAAATTTTTATCTCAATCAAATTAACCCATTATTAACAGTTAAATTAGTTAGGAATTAGTATGTCAAAAAATGTAGTAATCATCGGCACTCAATGGGGTGACGAAGGTAAAGGTAAGATCGTAGATTTAATCACCGATAAAGTTTCAAGCGTTGTACGCTTCCAAGGCGGTCATAACGCAGGACATACCTTAGTAATTGATGGTCAAAAAACGGTACTACATTTAATTCCTTCTGGCATTCTACGTAATAACGTTGAATGTTTAATTGGGCATGGCGTTGTACTTTCAATGTCAGCCTTACTGAAAGAACTTGGTGAATTAGACGAGGCAGGTGTTGATGCAAAATCACGCTTAAAAATTGCGCCGGGCTGCCCGCTTATTATGCCTTATCATGTTGCTCTTGATAATGCTCGTGAAGCAAAACGCGGTAAGGCTGCAATTGGCACAACAGGCAATGGCATCGGTCCCGCTTATGAAGACAAAGTTGCGCGCCGCGGTTTGCGAGTTGGCGATCTGTTAGATCTTGAAGCATTTACTGAAAAGTTAAAAGAGGTAATGGAATATCATAACTTTGCACTCACAAACTACTACAATGCACCAGCACTAGAATTTGACACGGTATTAGCTGAAGCCCTAGAGCAAGCCAAAGTAGTTATCCCAATGATTACTGATGTCACTGAACAGATTCATCAACATATTGCCAATAACGAAAACATCCTATTTGAAGGGGCGCAAGGCGCTCTATTAGATATTGATCAAGGTACATATCCATTTGTAACTTCATCAAATACCACATCAGGCGGTGCAGTAACAGGCTCTGGCGTTGGCGTCACAGATATTGATTATGTTTGCGGCATTGTTAAAGCTTATACAACGCGCGTAGGTGGCGGTCCATTCCCAACTGAGCTGGTTTACGATGTGGCCATAGATAAAGGTGATGCAATTGGTAAGGTTTTAGGTACAATCGGGCATGAATTTGGCGCAACCACAGGGCGTCAGCGTCGTTGTGGCTGGCTAGACATGGTTACACTGAATCGCTCACTCAAACTTAATGCAGTTACCGGGATTTGCCTAACCAAATTAGATGTATTGGACACCTTGGATAGCATTAAGATTTGTACTAGTTATAATCTAAACGGCGAGCAAACAACCACACCACCATACGATGCTCAAGGCTATGCAGATGCCGAGCCAAACTATATTGAAATGCCAGGCTGGAAAACCTCAACTATTGGCACCGATTCATTTGACTCGCTACCAATTGAAGCGCAAAACTACATTCGCAAAATTGAAGAACTCTCAGGCTTGCCAATCGATATTTTATCAACCGGGCCAGATCGCAGCGAAACTCTGATCCTCAACAACCCATTTAACGAGTAAATATATGAGTGATCCGCACCAAAAAAGAGAATCAGAAAAGTACGATAATCCCATTCCATCAAGAGAATACATTCTCGGATTTGTTAAAAAGAAAAAATCTTTATCAAAATACGACTTATTTGACCTTTTAAAGGTTGACGGAAAACAAAAAAAACCACTAACTCACCGCCTTAAAGCGATGCTGCGTGATGAACAATTAGATTACGACAAACAAGGAAATTTTGTTATTTTTGATCCAAAAGTTGGCGTAAAGATTGGCACTGTTGTTGCCAATCCCAAAGGCTTTGGTTTTTTAAAATTAGATGAAGGCGGGCGCGATTTACGCTTAAATTCTCGCCAAATGCAGTTGGTTTTTCATGGTGACAGGGTTGAAGCTCGGTTGATTAGTAAGCGTGGCGATGCAAAAATCATAAGAGTGCTTGAAAGCGTTAAAACAGTTGTTGCGCGCTTGCACATTACAGAAGATGGCGCTTACGCCGTGGTCGATGATAAGCGCATTCGTAATAATATCAACATTCCTAAAATTGACAAAAACAATACCAATGAGCAAATTGTCATTGTTGAAATTACCAAGTCACCTACTTTTAAGTCATTAGCAGAAGGTCGAATTATTCAAATTTTAGGTGATTACATGGATGAAGGCGTTGAAACAGATGCTGCTCTATATCGTAACGGTATTCCTGTAGATTTTTCAGATGAAGCATTAGCGCAAACCGCCAAAATCCCTACTGAAGTTACCACTGCTGATAAACAAGGCCGTAAAAATATCACTGACATGAAGCTAGTCACTATCGATGGTGAAGATTCTAAAGACTTTGATGATGCAGTATTTGCTGAATCTACTGACAACGGCTGGCGATTAGTAGTGGCTATTGCTGATGTATCACATTACGTAGCAGAAGGCACACCACTGGACAATGATGCTATCGAACGTGGTAATTCAGTTTATTTCCCACGTCGCGTTGTGCCAATGTTGCCTGAGGCTTTATCAAATGGCCTATGTTCGATTAATCCTGGTGTTGAGCGCCTATGTATGACCTGTGAAATGAACATCGATACACAGGGAAATTTGCTTGATTACACGTTCTATCCGGCGGTAATGTTTTCACATGCACGCCTAACTTACACCAAAGTAAGTCAAATTTTAGAACATGACGATCAAGCGCTGAAGGCGGAATATGCACCAGTACTTGACAATCTTAATGACTTATATGATTTATACAAAGTCCTAAAAGACGCAAGAACCAAACGCGGTGTCATGGATTTTGATCGTATCGAATCACAAATTTTGTTTAATGATAATGGCAAGATTGACAACATTATTGCCCGTACAAGAAATGATGCGCACAAGCTCATAGAAGAATGCATGCTAATGGCTAACCAAGCGACTGCAAAATTTTTAGGTGAAAACAAGGAAGACTTCTTATATCGAATTCATCCAAAACCTACGGCTGAGAAAGTCGAGGTGACACGCCAATTCTTAACTGCGGTAGGCTTAACGCTAGAAGGTGGCAATCAACCCGATTCTAAACATTTTGCAAAAGTACTAGAAGATGCCAAAGGCAGAGAGGATGAAAACATTATTAAGACCGTGGTACTGAGAACAATGAAGCAGGCAATTTACACGCCAGCTAACGAAGGACATTTTGGCTTGGCCTTTGATGACTATACACACTTTACCTCTCCAATTAGAAGATACCCAGATTTACTGGTACATCGCGCTATTAACCGCGTACTGAACAAGAAAAAACCTTCGTTCGTGGGTAAATTGGTTGGCAAGATGCTTGGTGATAAAAACAAAAAACCTTCTAAAAAAATGATCGAATTAGGGGCTAATTTATCAGTTACTGAGCGTCGTGCTGATGAAGCTTCTCGTGATGTTGAGCAATGGCTTAAGTGCGAATATATGCGTGATAAAGTTGGTGAAACCTTTAATGGCGTTATCTCAGGCGTAGCAGGATTTGGTATTTTTATTGAACTAACAGAAGTCTTTGTTGAAGGCATGATTTCTATTCGAGACCTTAAAGATGATTATTATAATTTCGATGATATTCATCACCAGCTCAAAGGAGACCGAACAGGCAAGGTATTTCGCTTAGGTGACACAATCAAAATTCAAATTGCCTCGGTTAATTTAGATGACAGGCAAATGGTATTTGTTCCTGCGCCTGAAGAAGAATAAAGATAAAAAAATAATTAAAAAAAAAGGAGGCTAGCGCCTCCTTTTTTTTAATTAGGTTGAGGTCAATCAGTCACAGCACCTTCTGAAGCAGATCTAGCAAGCTTTGCAAATTTAGCCAAAACACCCTTGGTGTAATTTGGCTTAGGCTGTTCCCAATGTGATAAACGCTCGTCAATGATTGATTGGTCAACCATCAGTTCTAAAACATTATTCTCAGCATCAATAAGAATTTCATCGCCATCTTCAACCACAGCTAACACACCACCTTTAAAGGCTTCAGGGGTAATATGCCCAACAACAAAACCATGCGTTCCACCTGAGAATCGACCATCAGTAATCAATGCCACCTCACCACCAAGTCCTTTACCCATAACAGCGGAGGTAGGAGCAAGCATTTCACGCATTCCAGGTCCGCCAGCCGGGCCTTCGTAACGAATAACAATTACATCACCAGCTTGAATTTTGTCGTTCAAAATTGCCTCAAGCGCTTCTTCTTCTCTGCCAAAGCATTTAGCACTACCTTTAAAACTCAATCCTTCTTTTCCAGTAATCTTGGCTACAGCGCCTTCTGATGCCAAATTGCCTTTTAAGATTCTGATATGCGAATCTTTTTTAATTGGATTATCTAAAGCTTTAATGATTTCTTGAGAATCTGGATACGGCTCAACATCTTGTAAGTTTTCAGCCATAGTCTTTCCTGTGACTGTCAGACAGTCACCATGCAATAAACCTGCATCTAAAAGCATCTTCATTAGTGGCAGCGTACCGCCAATTTCAATCAGCTCGCTCATCATATATTTGCCTGATGGTTTTAAATCAGCCAATACCGGTACGTTTTTACCAATGCGAGTAAAGTCGTCAATATTTAGTTCTTTAACGCCCGCTGCATCCGCCATAGCGATCATGTGCAGTACGGCATTAGTAGAACCACCTAAAGCAATAAGAACAGTGATAGCATTTTCAAATGCTTTCAAGGTCATAATATCGCGTGGTTTGATATCCTTTTCAAGTAAATTAAGAACAGCTGCACCAGCACGAATACAATCATCTTTTTTATCTGCAGAGACGGCATCCTGTGCAGAAGAATTAGGCAAACTCATGCCCAATGCTTCAATAGCAGAAGACATGGTATTGGCAGTATACATGCCGCCACAAGAGCCCGGACCAGGGATTGCTGTTGATTCAATATTTTCTAATTCAATATCGTTAATTGCATCATTAGCATATTGCCCAACCGCTTCAAAAACACTCACAATGTCGGTATGATTTTTACCTGGTTGGATCGTTCCACCATAAACAAAAATTCCAGGTCTATTAAGACGTGCCAATCCAATTAAACAACCTGGCATATTTTTATCACAACCACCAATAGCAACGACACCATCAAACCCTTGACAGCCAACCACTGTTTCAATCGAATCAGCAATTACCTCACGAGAAACCAGGGAGTATTTCATACCTTCTGAACCCATAGAAATGCCATCTGAAATTGTGATTGTGTTGAAAATTACCCCTTTGCCACCTGCAGAATTAATACCTTTTTCAGCTTCATCAGCAAGCTGATTAATGTGCATATTACAAGGGGTTACCATTGACCAAGTTGATGCAATACCGACTTGAGGCTTATTAAAATCTTCTTTTTCAAATCCAACTGGATACAACATGGCGCGCGAAGGTGCTCTTTCATAGCCATCAACCACTTGTGAAGAGTATTTTCTTGAATTAGACATAATTACTTTGTATTGATATAAAGCATTACATTTTAGATTAAAATACTGAGCTTATATCAATGTTTTAACACTGCACTTTGGATAATTCTGAACAAATTTTGACTTTAATCAAGCCTTTTGTAGAGCAGGGAAAAATTCTTCCTAGAAGCAAGCAAGAAATTGAGGAAAGTATTGGCGACTTTGTTTTGCTATTTGACAATAATCAGCTTGCTGCTTGTGCTGGACTTAAAGATTGTCAAGAAGGCGCTATGGGCGAGATTTATTCACTCGCTGTGGCACAAAATTTGCAAAATACTGGGCTTTCTAACCAATTACTTGCCAAGATACTAATTCAGGCTAAACAACGTCAATTTTCTAAGATTTTTGCACTCACTAAGTTTGGTACAGATTGGTTTATCAAACATGGTTTTACTCAAATGAAAATAGCTGATTTACCAAGCAAGCGTCAGCAGTATTTTAATCATGATCGTAACTCTTCTATCTTTTTTAAAGAGGTTGACTGATGCAAATTAACGAGCGTATTCGAGGCTATCTACCGGTTGTGATCGATATTGAAACCGCAGGTTTTAACCATCAAACCGACGCCATGCTTGAAATATGTGCAGTGATTATTGGCATTGACGAAACTGGAAAATTTTATTCAAAAGAGCCACAGCATTTTCACATCAACCCATTTAAGGGTGCCAATTTAGAACCGGCAGCGTTGAAATTTAATGGCATTGATGTGGACAATCCATTACGCGGTGCTATTGATGAAAAGCTCGCGTTAAACGATATGTTTAAAACCATTCGCAGTGAAATGAAAACACAAGATTGCACGCGCTCAATTCTAATCGGGCATAATGCATTTTTTGATCTAAACTTCCTTTACGCAGCCAGCGACAGATCCAAACTTAAAAATCCATTCCATCAATTCTCAACCATTGACACGGTTAGCTTATCAGCCCTGGCTTATGGTGAAACGGTACTGGCAAAAGCCATTGCCAAAGCTGGCATTGAGTTTGATAATACACAAGCGCATTCGGCACTTTACGACACGGTTAAAACTGCTGAATTATTTTGTCAAATTTTTAATAATCATCAGTTTGGCGAAATCTGAAAAAATTGATTAAACTTTAAGCGCTGTTTCTGCGCTTGATGAATATCCATTAACTCAAATTTAAGTTTTGTCTGTGGCTGTTTTTGTGCAAGCTTCGCTAAGTCTAATGAAAACACCGTACCGATCTTAGGATAGCCACCAATGGTTGGTGCATCTTTTAATAAAATAATTGGCAAGCCATTCGTGGCAATTTCTACACTGCCATAACTCATCCCTTCAGAAATCATTTTCTCTTGCTCGAGCGCAATAGGGGCGCCATCTAGTCGGCATCCAGTTCGATCATTAGCATTGGTAATTTGATAATATTGATTAAAAAACAAAGCCCTTTGAGCCTCGCTAAACTCAGCATACTGATAACTTGGCAATAATCTTAATACAATGTCTTGATTGTAGTTCGGAATGTATTGAGGTGCAACAAAATGATCCAACTCAAGCGAGGAGCTTTCGTAATCTAAAATGTCATTTTTTGCCAACTTCGAGCCAATATTTTCACGCAGATTAACTGATCTAGAATCAAACAAAACAGGGGTTTTGAGCCCGCCTTTAACGGCTAAATAAGTACGTATGCCAGACTTTGGCAACGCCCAGCTCAGAACGTCACCTTGATTCACTTTCACGCTATGCCAAATCAGTGCAGCTTGGTCATTAATTTTAAAATCAAGATCAGCGCCACACACACTAATCACCGTATCATCAAGCGCCTCAAGCTCAACACCACCAAAGGTTATCTCTAAAACCGCATCATTAAAATCATTTTCAAGCAAATGATTAGCCCAGCAAAAAGCATGTTCATCCATTGCCCCTGACTGGCTCATACCGTGTGCGCCGTGCGTTGTTCGCCCATAATCCTGAACAGTGGTTAAAAACCCTGGCTTAATAACCTTAAAACTCATAACCCACCACCATACTTAATATACTCGTCACGAGTAATAGGGTAGAACTTAACTCGATCACCGGTTTTAAATTTGTTCAAGTTATCTGGATTATTAAGCGACAAATCCAACAAGGTTCGCCCAATAATATTCCAGCCACCTGAAGAATTAGTTGGGTAGACGGCAGTCTGTGAATCAGCAATACCAACACTACCTGCAGGAATTTTTATTCTTGGCGTGGCTAAGCGTGACGCCTGAATGCGCGAATCAACCTCGGCCAAAAAAGCAAACACTGGGCTAAAACCAATCGCATGCACTAAATATTCTTGCGAACTGTGAATGTCAACAAACGCCTCTAGTGTTAGTTCTTTTTCAGCTAGTAGTCGTTCCAAATCAAGCCCAGTTTCAAATCCATAATAAACCGGAATATGGATTGGCTCAGAGCGCTCAACAACACTAGAAAAATCAAACCCATTTAGCAAACGCTCAACATCGGCTGCAAACTTAAGATAATTAATTTTACCAAGGTCATAACTCACCAGCAATGAAGTATAAGCCGGTGTTAAATCAATAATTAACTCAGAAAACTCGGCTTTTAAAGCATTTGCAAAATTTGCGATATTTTTAGGTAAGCGAGCGTCGATTTTATCGCCAAAATAGATAAGGATTGAGCTTTCGCCTGCTAGTGTAACTTTAACCATGTTTAAGCATCTTTAACGCCTCAACAGAGGCTGGATTGTCACTATGAAAGCAAATTGTATCAATTTTTAGGCTTTTATCGGCTGAAAATCGCTGATATTGCTCAATGATGGCTTGCGGATTATCTAAAACCGCCCCTGACTCACCTCTAGCAATCATACGCATACCTTTATAACCCCGATCGGCAAACACTTCGTGCAAAAATCCGCCATTATTAAAATTTTCGAAATTTTTAAAATGTGCCTCATTATCTGCTTGTACCACTAAAGCCAAGTTTGGATCAATCGCTTTAATCACACGGCACATAACTTCAAGTACCGATTGATTATGTGTCATATCATGATACAAGGCACCATGTGGCTTAATATAGTCAAGCTTAGCGCCTTGCTGATGACAAAGTGTTTGAAAATAAAACACCTGATCATGAATCAAATTGTACAAATCTTCAGTACTTAAATCATGACTAATTCGGCCAAAATTTGCCTTATCAGCATAGCTAGGATGCGCCCCGATTTTGACATTATTCTGTTTCGCAAATTGAATGGTTTTAACCATACTTTTATCATCACCCGCATGCCCACCACAAGCGATATTCGCCATGTTAATTAGTGGCATTATATCAGTATCAGGGTTGGGTATTAAACACTCGCCTAAATCACAATTAATCAGCTTTTTATTCACACTCGGTTGTATAATGTTTATCGATAAATTTCGTATTATTATAAGGTTTTATTCATGAATCAAATTAAACAAATGTTTGAGTTGCAACAGCAACTTAACGACGCAACTAACGGTACAATTTGGACTGAGGGAGCCACTAAAGAAGGGCGTCAGATTTCCTGGTTGCGTTGCATTTATATGGAGGCAGCTGAAGCAATTGATTCGTTCAACTGGAAGCACTGGAAGGATATTGATGCCAAACCTGATCTTGATAATGTCAAAGTGGAGTTGGTTGATATTTGGCATTTTTTAATGTCTGAAGCGATTCATTATGGCGATGCAGGATTTGCTGAAATTTATAATGATATGCAACCTGAGCGTGAAACAAATCCTGAAAAATTAGTGGAAATTTTAGAAAAAATTGTTGCTATATCAGCCAGCGCTAATGTTGACAAATCACAAAATTCTTTATACCAATTATTTGCTTTATTTTTCCAAGCCATTGCACACATGGAAATGGATGTGCCTGAGCTATACAAGCGTTATTTGGTTAAAAACCAGCTTAACACTTTCAGACAAGACCATGGCTACAAAGATGGCTCTTATGTGAAGATGTGGGGCGACGTTGAAGATAATGTTATCGCCTTCAATATCATGGATGATAATCCAGAATTAACACCTGAACAGCTTTACGAACAGCTAGAATTAGCTTACCCAGCTAAGTAACTTTAAAATGTCTGTCATGATTAAAACCATTAAAACCGAAATCCAAACAGTTACTAAATGTCATTAAATCCCAAGATAAAACTAACTGAATACAGCCATGGTCAAGGTTGTGGCTGCAAGATTTCACCCAAAGTTTTAGATACAATTCTAGAGTCATCACTGGATGAATTTAAAGATCCAAATTTATTAGTTGGCAATGCTTCACGTGATGATGCGGCTGTGTACGATTTAGGCAATGGTGAAGCGGTCATATCTACCACAGATTTTTTTATGCCAATTGTGGATGATCCATACACCTTTGGTCGTATTGCTGCCACAAATGCCATTAGTGACATTTACGCCATGGGCGGTTCACCAATTATGGCCATTGCTATTTTTGGTTGGCCGCTGGATAAACTTTCGCCCGAAGTGGGACAACAGGTTATTGAAGGCGGACGCAGTGTTTGTGCCGATGCCGGCATTGCTTTAGCGGGTGGACACAGTATTGATGCGCCAGAGCCTATTTTTGGCCTGGCAGTCACTGGACGAGTGGCGATTAAACATCTTAAAGAAAACTCCAAAGCGCAAGTAGGCGATAAAATTTATTTAACTAAACCACTCGGTATTGGCATTCTGACCACGGCGCAAAAACAAAAAAAGATCACCCCTGAAGATGAACAACGCGCAATTGAAACCATGTGTCAATTAAATGATATTGGCGCCAAGCTGGCTAAAATAGAGGGTGTTAATGCTATTACCGATGTGACTGGCTTTGGCCTAGGCGGACATTTGGTTGAAGTATGCCAAGGCTCTAACGTATCAGCAACGGTTAACTATTCAGCAGTGCCAACACTGCCAAACATTCAAAGCTATTTAGCCGACGGTTGTTCACCTGGCGGAGCGCAACGAAACTTTGACAGTTATGGTCAACACCTAAGCAGCATGAATGGCGAAGTTCAGTCTATTATTTGTGACCCGCAAACCAGTGGCGGCTTGTTGATTATGGTAAGTGGTGAGGCGCAAGCAGCATTTGAGAAAATAATGCAATCAGCGGGCTTTAACGCAAGCGCCATTGGTGAAATTCTACCATCAAATAACAACACGGCAATTGTCACCATTAATGAGTAAACCGCTCACTCAAATCGAGGATTTTCGCATGCTAGTCACTAGTGATACTCCAATGTTTGATACGCGTGCACCAGTTGAGTTTGCACAAGGCGCCTTCCCGCATACGCTCAGCTTGCCACTAATGAGCGACAAAGAACGTGAATTGGTTGGCACGTGTTATAAAGAGCAAGGTCAAGATGAGGCCATTAAATTAGGCCACGAATTAGTCCAAGGAGACATTAAGCAATCGCGAATTAAAGCTTGGACTGAATTTGTTAAAAATAACCCAAATGGCGCCTTGTATTGTTTTCGAGGTGGACTGCGCAGTCAAATTACCCAACAATGGATTTATGAGACAACTGGGATAGACTATCCACGACTCAAGGGTGGCTACAAAGCCCTACGTCGCTACTTAATCGATGAAACTGATCGCATCATGGAAAATACCACTCCTATTGTTATTGGTGGTCAGACGGGCTGCGGAAAAACCCTATTATTGGATAACATTGCACCAATGATTGATTTAGAGGGCTTAGCCAACCACCGAGGCTCGGCATTTGGCAATACGACAACGGCGCAACCCACTCAAATTGCCTTTGAAAATGAATTGGCCGTAGAGCTTATTAAAAAACAAGACTACACGCATTTAATCTTTGAAGATGAAGGTTCAAACGTGGGTACTGTGCATATTCCTGAGTGCGTTAAACGTAAAACCTCTGAAGCGGATTTGATACTGCTAGAGGCCAGCGCACAAGAGCGAATCAGTGTCAGCATGGATGCCTATGTGATTAATATGTATGCAGATTTTATCAATCAAGATGCTGAAAATGGCTTTAATAATTTTGCCAATTATTGGCTTAATAGTCTTGAGAAAATTCAAAAAAGACTAGGATTAGAGCGCTACAAAGTCATGAAATTGCGCGTAGAACAAGCCCTAAAAACCCAGCAAACAACCAACAGTTTTGATGGTTTTTTACCGATTGTTGAATCACTACTGGTCGATTATTATGACCCAATGTATAACTATCAAATTCAAAAGAAATTAGATCGTGTTGTGTTTAAAGGTAGTCGCTCAGAGGTGTCAGACTATATTAACAATCTAGCCATTTCTTGAGCCAATTTTAATGTCAGTGATCGGCTTAGCTTGACACGCTAAGATCTCGCCCTGAGACAAAGGCACCAAGCAATCCTGATGCATTACATCACCTTTTAACAACTGCAGTACACAAGAGCCACAATGGCCTTGACGACAAGAGTAATTAATCAACACATTGTGCGCTTCTAACTCGGTTAGGATTGATTGCTCGCCATACACATATAGCGATTCTGTTTTACCATTTATATTGTCAACTTCAATCCTAAACATGGTGTCAAACTAAAGCTTAAACTCTCCAAAGTCTGAATCAGATTCATCCAAGGTGTTGTCAATCGCACTCACCAAATAAGAGGTGATTTCAGTTTCCTGAGGAGCTACTTGAACATTGTCAGAATCTAGCCAATGATTAATCCATGGTAGTGGGTTAGAGCGTTCTTCAAATAACGGTTTAAGACCAATGGCAGTCATGCGAATATTGGTGATATATTCAAGGTATTGTTTAAGAATTTCAGCATTTAGACCAATCATAGAACCATCTCTAAATAAGTACTCAGCCCAATTTTTCTCCTGTTCACAGGCGTCTTTAAACATCTGAATAACTTCCTCTTCACACTCAGTGGCAATGCTAGTCATTTCCGGATCATCCTTGCCATCACGAATCAGATTAATCATATGTTGAGTGCCAGTTAAGTGTAGCGCTTCATCCCTGGCAATCATCTTAATAATTTTGGCATTACCCTCCATTACCTTGCGCTCTGCAAAGGCGAACGAACAAGCAAATGACACGTAAAAACGCACAGCCTCGAGGATATTGACCGACATAATGGTTAAGTATAATTTACGCTTTAAGCACTTAAGATCAATGGTAGTTTGCTCGCCATTCAGGTCATGCGTACCTTCACCATGAAGCAAATAAGCCTGAGAGCATTTGATCAATTCGTCATAGTGCTTAGAAACACTTTCAGCACGCTCAATGATTTGCTCAGTCTTCATAATGTCATCAAATACAGCACCTGGCTCATTCACAATAGCGCGAATAATATGCGTATAAGAGCGTGAATGAATGGTTTCTGAAAAGCTCCAAGTTTCAATCCAGTTTTCTAGCTCTGGCAAAGAAACAATAGGCAAAAAAGCAATATTTGGACTACGACCCTGAACTGAATCTAACAAAATCTGATACTGTAAATTTGACAAGAAAATATGCTTTTCGTTAGGTAGCAATTTGGCAAAATCCATCTTATCTTTAGAGACATCAATCTCTTCTGGACGCCAGAAAAACGACAACTGCTTTTCCGTTAATTTCTCAAACATTTCAAATTTTTGTTTATCGAAACGCGCCACGTTAACCGTATCGCCAAAAAACATTGGTTGAGTTAATGTATCGCTAATAGTTTTACTGAAAATAGAATATGACATAATAACTCCCTATAATTTACAAACGCCGTCAGCACAAGCGTTATCGTCTTCTTTTTCAAGCATATCATCAGCGCCGCCATCACGGGTTGTATGATAATAAAGCGTCTTAACACCGTATTTATAAGCTTTCAATAGATCCATCAAGAATAATTTCATCGGCACTCGATTACCTTCAAATAATGACGGGTCGTAATGTGTATTGGTGCTGATTGACTGATCAACAAACTTTTGCATAATCGCACACAACTGTAAATAGCCATCATTATCTTTAATATCCCAAAGCAGCTCGTACTTATCTTTAAGTTGCTGATAATCAGGCACAATTTGCTTAAGAATGCCGTCTTTTGATTGTTTGATTGACACAAACCCGCGAGGTGGTTCAATGCCATTCGTGGAGTTAGATATTTGTGAAGAGCTTTCACAAGGCATTAGTGCCGTTAAGGTAGAATTTCTTAGGCCTGTTGTCTTGATATCGCTACGCAACTTTTCCCAATCTAGCTTTAATTCACAACCGCAAAAATCATCTACGTCTTTTTTATAGGTGTCAATTGGTAGAATTCCTTGTGCGTATTGAGTTTCGCCAAACGAAGGGCAAGCGCCTTTTTCATTAGCCAAAATATTAGAGGCTTTTAGTGAGTAATACTGCAAGGCTTCAAAGGTTTGATGAATAAGCTCATTACCCGAACCATCAGAATATTTAGCGTTATTCTTAGCTAAATAATAAGCAACATTAGTTACGCCAATACCAAGCGTTCGACGATTCATACTAGCAATTCTTGCTGCCTTAAGTGGATAATCCTGATAGTCAAGTAGAGAGTCTAGTGCGCGTACAATAATATCTGTAACATCTTCTAGCTCATCAAGCGACTCTAGAGCGCCTAAATTAACCGCTGATAGCGTACATAAAGCCACTTCACCATTTTCATCTTGAACCGAATGCAGTGGCTTGGTTGGTAGAGTGATCTCCATACACAGGTTTGATTGTCGAACTGGGGCCACTTTAGGGTCAAAAGCGCCATGCGTATTACAATGATCAACATTTTGCAGATAAATACGCCCTGTATTGGCTCGCTCCTGCATAAATTTGGCAAACAAATCTCTGGCTTTAATGGTTTGCTTACGAATCGATTCATCTTGCTCGTATAGCTCATATAAGCGCTTAAATTCAACTTGGTCTTCAAAAAATGCATCATACAAGCCAGGCACATCATGAGGGGAGAATAGAGTAATGTCACCATCAGCCAAAAAACGTTGATACATTAAGCCATTAAACTGCACACCATAGTCTAGATGACGAATTCTATTCTCATCTGTACCAGTGTTATTTTTAAGCACCAATAGACTTTCTACCTCAAGATGCCATAACGGATAGAACAAGGTGGCTGCACCACCACGAACGCCACCTTGAGAACAAGACTTAACCGCCGTATGAAAATGCTTATAAAAAGGAATACAGCCCGTATGCGTGGCCTCGCCATTACGAATTGGACTACCAATTGCACGAATTCGTCCTGCATTCACACCAATGCCAGCGCGCTGCGATACATATTTAACAATGGCGCCAGCCGCTGCACTAATGGAATCAAGATCATCGTCTGCTTCAATTAACACACAAGACGAAAACTGACGAGTTGGTGTACGCACACCCGCCATAATTGGTGTTGGTAATGAAATTTTAAAATTCGACACACCATCATAAAAACGCTTAACAATTGACATGCGCGCTTGAGCTTCGTACTCTTGAAATAAGCACATACCCACCAACATGTACAACTGCTGCGGGGATTCATAAATATCGCCAGTGACACGATTTTGAACCAAATACTTACCTTCTAACTGCTTAACAGCGGCATAAGAAAACTTCATGTCACGCCAGTGATCGATATACCCATCAAGCTCTTCAATTTCAACTTGTGTGTATTTATCTAAAATATCTTTGTCGTAAATCCCTAAATCAGTAAATTTTTGAATATGCTCAAAAAGCGCAGGGGGTGTAAATGATTTAAAGGCTTTTTTACGTAAATGAAAAATGGCCAAACGTGCTGCCAAATATTGATAATCTGGTGCGTCAGTTGAAATTAAATCTGCCGCTGATTTAATAATTGTTTCATGAATATCTTCGGTCTTGATGCCATCAAAAAATGCCAATTGTGCATTGATCTCAACTTGAGAAACACTAACCCCTTCCAAGTCTTGAGAAGCCCAGTGCACAACGCGATGAATTTTCTCCATATCGATCGGCTCTTGTTGGCCGTTACGCTTGGTGACTTTAATATTTTGATCCATATCCTCCCCCGAATGAGAAACACTATATATAGTGTTATTAAATTTAGCTGCAACTAAATATAGTGTGTTTCAGGGTATTTTGCAAGGGGTAAAAATACAGAAATTACACCAAAATCGCCACATAGTTTGCTACCAAAGGGATTGCGAGAATGAAAAAAAATTAAAATAATTTAAGGGGTTTTTTAAGCCAAAATATTAGCAATTTATGATGCGATTATATTACTAATTTTTAATAAAAAGCGTAAGGCGCACTGCAATAAGATTTCAGAAAAAATCAATTTAAATCAACCTTAAAAAATGACCAATTTAACTTAAAAAAAGATTAAATAGGGGAGGCGATTAATTGGGTTTCATCAAGGCCATTTTCAAGCAATAATTCACCCAAATAAATCAGCACTTCGGCGGGCGCGGAAATATAGAGATCAGATTGATTAACCACTTTATGATCTAATGAATCATAAATCTGTTTTGCTACTTTGTGGCAATCATTTTTACTCGATCGATCAAACTCACAAGCGATTGTTTGATAATGATAGTCATCTATCACCGCTTGCCAAGATTTGGCATGATTGTCCAAATAAGGCAATAGTTCAGTAGCGGGAAAAGCCCAATAAAAATAAATAGAATTTGACATTTCCAATGAAAATGCATGCTCAATCAAACTTCTAATAGGGGCAAAACCACTATCCCAGGCAATAAACACCATAGGCTTACTGGAGGTTTCTTTCAAAACAAACACACCTTTAGGGCCGGTTAAATCAATTTTTGATTTGGACTTAATGGCGTTAGAGAATATCGCTTGTGAAAAATCATCACTCGCTAGCTTTCTAATGTGAAACTCAAGCTCCATACCATGACAAGGGCATGAGGCGATAGGGTAGCGAGCCAAAATTCCTTTGTAGTTAAGCTCAACATCCTGGCCCGCCATAAATTGCAAGGTTTTGGATCTAGGCGTGCGCACACTCACAATAGCCATATCGTCACTCACAAAGCGTATATCTTTAACCTTAATCTGAATTTCTTGAAGTGGTATGGTGCGAACATCGCCAATTAAATCAACCTCCAGCTCAAGATCTGAACTAGGTGCCTGACAACACATTAAAAACACCTTGTCAGCTAATTCATCATCAGACAAGGAAAAATCATAATGTTTAACTTGCTCGATATTGCCAGTCACAAGTTTGGCTTTACAAGCACCACAAGTACCATTGCTGCATTCGTATCGTAGTGCCAAACCATGACGCAAGCCACCTTTTAAAATAGAATCCGACGCACTACACTCAAAAAATTTATTCGCAGGCGTGAGTGTAACTTGATGAATATTAGCCATTAGCGTTTAATTCCTGTGTAACTTTCAATAGCAAAATAAAATTGATATCAGGGCTTATAAGACCAGTTTACAAGCATCAAATAATAAATTTTAACGCAGCCATTTACACAAAATAGATTAATAACAAAAAAAAGTGCTAAAGTTATAAATCTAATTTACACATTATCTTTATTATTTATTTTTTATACTCTTATTTGTAAAATATTTAACAGATTCTCTCAAAACTCAGCTCAGACTGTTAACATGTTTAAGCAATTGTTAAGAAAACAGTTGCTTTATTTAATTAAGCCTTATTTGTTTTCTTCAGTTTTTTTAATCAAAAAAGGGTTCTATGCTAAATAAAAAACACATCAAAGCGGCAGGTCTTGCCATTACTTTTCTTTTATCATCAAATGCAGCTATAGCTAAATGTGGCGATATTCAAATTGCTGAGATGAACTGGGCATCAGCAGAACTCATGGCTAATGTTGATAAGATTATCCTTGAAGAGGGTTATGGCTGCAATGTCACGGTAGTGCCAGGCGCCACAACAACAACCTTTGCTTCAATGAACACCAAAGGTCAGCCGGACGTTGCGCCAGAATTATGGATCAATTCAGTACGTGAGCCACTTGGCAAAGCAATGGATGCCGGTACGCTTCATTCAGCAAATGCTAACCCAATCACAGACTTAGGCGAAGGCTGGTGGATTCCACCGCACACAGCTAAAGCACATCCTGAGTTAAAGACAGTACTTGATGTAATTAAGCGCCCAGACTTATTTCCAGACAAAGAAGATCCGTCAAAAGGCGCTTTTGTTACTTGTCCTGCAGGTTGGGGTTGCCAGCCAACCAATGCTAATTTATTTAAAGCATTTAACATGGAAAGCAAAGGCTGGAAGTTGATTAATCCTGGCTCTGGTGCTGGCCTAGATGGCTCTATGTCAAAAGCAGTTGAACGTGGTCAAAATTGGTTTGGTTACTACTGGTCACCAACGGCATTGATCGGCAAGCACAACATGACTAAGCTTGATTTTGGCGTTCCATTTGTGGGTAGCGAACATTGGGATGGTTGTTTGGTCAAAGAAGAGTGCGCTAATCCACAACCAAGTTCTTGGACTCAGTCAGAAGTGCATACGGTTATTACTGACAAGCTTAAGAAAAATAGTGGCGCTGAAGTCTCAAATTACTTAAAGAATCGTATTTACCCAGGTGCTGATATGAATGAAATGTTGGTTTACATGGGTGACAATCAAGCCAGTGGTGCCGATGCCGCGATTGAATTTTTACTAACCAAGCCAGACGTCTGGAAATCATGGGTGAGTAATGATGTTGCCGCTAAAGTTAAAGCAGCCATTAAATAATATACATATTTAAACAACAAAAAATGCCTGATTATTCAGGCATTTTTTTTAATAATACGAGCTAGTTATGGATTTTTTAGGTAAATTTCCGGCGATGAGTCGCGGTGAATTGCGTGATTTTAAAAAAGGTATTGACAGTAGTTTTTCTGAATTTACCAGCGAGCATGGTGAGGCGATTGAAAGCTTCTTTGACCCGCTTTTACATTTTTTAGTTTGGTTCGAAAAATTATTACTAGCAACACCATGGCCACTTATTTTGCTAATTATTGGCGTGTTTTCTTGGCTAGGAAGTCGCAGCGTTAAAATTGTAATAGGTGCAGTGCTAGCCTTTGTAGCGATTGGCTATTTTGGTATGTGGAAAGACACCATGTCAACCTTAGCAATTGTTTCGGTAGCAACGCTTATCTGTATTTCTATTGGTATTCCAATTGGTATTTTGATGGCCAGGTCAAAATACGCACAGGCTTTTTTCACACCGCTACTCGATGTCATGCAAACCATTCCAGCATTTGTGTATCTAATTCCAGTAGTTATGCTTTTAGGTATTGGTAAAGTTCCAGGGCTGATCGCTGTATGCATTTATGCATTGCCACCAATTGTGCGTTTGACTAATCTAGGTATTCGCCTAGTCAGTAAAGAAGCACTAGAGGCAGCAGATGCATTTGGCACTAATTATCGTCAACGTCTATTTGGTGTGCAAATTCCCTTAGCGCTACCCAATATTTTTGCTGGTATTAATCAAACCATTATGATGGCTTTGTCAATGGTGGTGATTGCGTCAATGATTGGCGTGGCAGGATTAGGCGTGCCAGTATTACGTTCAATTTCAAATCAATATCTAGCCTTAGGGCTGTTAAATGGTTTGGCAATTGTGGCCCTAGCCATTATCTTTGATCGTGTAACGCAACAATATGGTAAGCGCTTGCAAAAACACAGGCATGGAGACTTGCATGAGTAAGAATGAGATAGCCATTAGCATCAAAGGACTTTATAAAGTTTTTGGTAATCGATCAAAAAAAATGGTGACTCATCTTAAGAATGGTGTGTCAAAAGCAGACTTGCTAGATAAATATCATCATGTGGTCGGCCTAAAGGATATCAATATTGACATTCCAGCGCATCAGATCTCTGTAATTATGGGTCTTTCAGGTTCGGGTAAATCAACTTTGATTCGTCACATCAACCGATTAATTGAACCAACCGCTGGCAGTATCGATATCTATGGTGAAAATGTATTATCAATGTCAAAAGGCACATTGCGTGAGTTTAGACGCCATAAAGTAGCAATGGTATTTCAAAAGTTTGGCCTACATGTACATAAGACCGTTGCAGAAAATGTAGCTTATGGCTTAGTAATCCAAGGTATGTCACTAAAAAAAGCCAAACAGAAATCATCTAAATGGCTTATTAGAGTGGGCTTAGAAGGGTTTGAAAACCATTATCCATCACAGCTTTCAGGTGGCATGCAGCAACGTGTTGGCCTAGCGCGTGCTTTGGCCACCGATGCGGACATTCTACTCATGGATGAAGCATTCTCAGCGCTAGACCCGCTGATTCGAACCGATATGCAAGATATTCTGTTAAATCTACAACAAGAGCTGCATAAAACCATTGTTTTTATTACCCACGATTTGGATGAAGCGCTACGCATTGGCGACTCAATTGCAATTTTACGTGATGGTGAGATAATACAGCAGGGCAGTCCGCAAGACATTATTCTCAAACCTGATGATGAGTACATTGTTGACTTTATTCAAGATGTTAATCGAGGACGAGTCATTCAAATCAAATCAGTGATGGATAAAGGTGTAAGCATCGAAGGTCCAAATTTCCATCAAAACATGGTGTTGGAAGATATATTGCCTGAAATCGTTAAAAGTACTCAGCAAATGGTTAATGTGACCAATGACCAAAACCAGGTGATTGGCTCAGTCGATCTAAAAACTGTAGCCTCAGCCATTGCCAAACCAGTGATACAAAGCAATAACAATGCCAACTACACACAATCTAGTTCTACCGAATTAACTTAATAAAGAGAAGAGGGGTTTATTAATCAATGTGAAATGAACCTATGAATCATGGACTTAATTCAGGTTATTTAACATAATATAAATTATACGAATAAAATATAAATATTCTAACAACACGAAAAACAAGCTCATCAATAATGTAGTCTTAGCAAGTTTTTAACGCAGTAATTCAGCCGGAATTTATGAGAAAAACACCCGTTTTCATCAGCGCCTATTTAGATTGTTTTCGATAAAATCACGAACAAAATCAGGTGTTTGAGCTGAATGAAAACGATCCACTTCTTCGCCATTAATAAACGCAATAACTGTCGGAAAACCACGTACGCCATAGCGTCCAGCGATTTTCATATTTTCATCTTCCGCTTCAATTTTGGTCAAAACAAATTCAGATGCATCAAACTCTTGTGCAATTGACGTAATGACCGGCTCTAAAATTCTACAAGGGCCACACCATTCTGCAGAGATATCTAAAACGACCAGTCTCTCATGTGATTGATTAATAACCAATTCATCAAAAGTATCAATATTCACCTCTAAAGCCGCCATGATTTACTAACGCCTTAGTGTATTTAGATCAAAATGACGACGCTTATTTCTATTGTAAATAGAGAGAATTAACAACACGATTACACCAAACACGCCAGCAGTGCCATAATAAACCCAATTTATGTTAAATGGGGTGGTTGTAAGATTGGCTTCGTTATTTACAATAGCTGGTGTTTTCTTAACAGGTTTAGGATTCTGTTTAACCTTCTTTTCTTGAGAGATCTTTACTTTATTAACTTCAGATTTTGTATTTATAAGATGCTTATTTTCAAGCATCAAAGCTTCTAAATCAGTAGTTAATTTGGTAATCGTGTTAGTAGATTTTTCATAAGAAAGCTGAAGGTCTTTAAGCTTTTGTTCTGCCTTTAACAGCTTGTCAGAAAGATCTTTAGTCTTCTTTTTGTGGTGATCAAGCTCCTCTTTTAAAAGATCATTATTGTTAGTGATTTTTTCTAATTTATTGGGCGCCACATCAGTTAAAACAGCAGATGGAATCCAGCCGTTAATATTGTCAACTTCAACCAAAGACCAGCCAGAATAATGCATGGTTAAACGTTGCAATTGATGATCTTTGTTGATAACTTTTAAAATATTATTTGAATTTTCCTCAGATTTGCTAGAACGAATAGCTGTATTATCTTCTAGCACAAAAACAGTAGAATTAGCCCAAACCCCGACACTCAACAATAGTGAAAAAACAAACAAAAATCTAGCTTCCATGCCAATAGCCAAAAATAAAGAAAAAAGTAGTCATAGTATAAGCTGTAAACAATAAAAATCGATGAAATAAGCTAAAAAATTAATAAAATCATTAAAAATCAAAGAGTTGTGTTTAAAATAAAAACATGTCCATATTTGGACGATTGAAAGGCTAGTTAATTGACAGTATATTTTTTACACAAAAGAGTCTTAAATCGAAAATTTAGAGCTATTTGTTAAAAAATCGTTAAAAACGATATTTTAGGTCGTTTAAAAAATTTATAACAACGCCATATTGGCGCGAACAAATTTGCTGGTTAACCGATATTTTTGTTTTGGGCTTTTTGGCTTTTCTGGAATGGTTCGTTCAAAAAAACCACATTCCAATAAAGGATTTAAAATATCATTTTTAAATCGATGTTTATGAGTGCGATTAAGAATTTTCATCAACTCATCCGCACTACTTTCTAGCTGACAATTTCTTAATACTTGAACTTGATCCGAGCCTATTTTCTCAATATCACAACTTAGTCCATACTTAGTACAAGATACGTCTGAAACTACTGATTTATCAATGTTTTCATTAAAATCAAATCCTTGCTGTTCTGCCGAATTTGAAATTGAATTATTGAGTTTTAACTCCTTGCTAAAATCTTTGTCATTGCTAGAGTCTTGTCTTTTTTCTATTTTTTTATTTTTTCCAAACCAAGCCATTTTTGCCAAATATTAACCCTATTACAATAAAGTTTACCAAAAAAATCCCCGCTTAAACAGCAGGGATTGAAAATTACAAACACTTGAAAGCTTACGTTTAGGTGTTATTGAGTTAATATTTGATCTAAAAACAGCTGTAAACGCTCTGATTCTGGGTTTTCAAAGAATTTCTCTGGTGTGTTTTGTTCAATAACCTGCCCTTCATCCATAAAAATGACGCGATCCGCTACTTTTTTGGCAAATCCCATCTCATGCGTTACACACAACATGGTAATACCTTCTTTAGCAAGCTCAATCATAACATCCAATACTTCTGAAATCATCTCCGGATCAAGTGCTGAAGTTGGCTCATCAAATAACATAATTTTAGGTGATGTACATAATGCTCTAGCGATTGCTACACGCTGTTGTTGGCCACCAGAGAGCTGATTTGGATACTTTTCAGCTTGATCCTTGATGCCTACTCTATCTAGTAGTTTCAAGGCTTTTTCTCTTGACTCTTGCTTGGTTTCGTTATGCACCCAAATTGGGGCAAGTGTTAAGTTGTCAATAATACTTAAATGGGGAAACAGGTTAAAATGCTGAAATACCATAGAAACCTCAGAACGCACTTGTCTGATCTTTTTAACGTCATCTGTTAATTCAGTACCATCAACCAAAATCGAACCTTCTTGAAATTTTTCTAGAAAGTTAACGCAACGAATTAAAGTTGACTTGCCACTACCAGAAGGGCCACAAACAACAATAATCTCACCCTCTTTAACGTTAAGATCAATCTCTTTAAGCGCATGAAAGTCACCATACCACTTGTTTAGCCCCTTTATTTCAATAATGTCGCAACAGCCTTTCTCACCTATTTTTTTATTTATTAGTTCACTCATTTTTTACCTACTTGTGTTCGGTGCTAAAACGCACCTCTAATCTTTTTGAATAATGACTCATTGAATACAAAATCACCCAGATAACCATAGCAACAAACACATAACCTTCAGTCTCTCTTCCAAGCCAATTAGAATTACTGGTCGCCGCACCCACAATCGCCAACATGTCGAACAAGCCGATAATCAAAAGTAAGGTTGTGTCTTTAAATAATGAAATAAAGGAGCCCACAATATTGGGAATAGAAATTTTTAATGCTTGTGGCAAGATAACAAGGGTTGTTTTTTGCATGAAACTAAGACCGGCAGCATCGGCGGCCTCGTATTGTCCTCTAGGAATAGCTTGCAATCCGCCACGAATCACCTCTGCTATATAAGCTGTTTGGAACAAGGTAATGCCAATTAAAGCTCTAAGCAGCTTATCAAAGTCCATTCCTGCAGAGAAAAACAACGGCAACACAACAGACGCCATAAACAAAATAGTAATAAGTGGAACGCCACGTACAAATTCGATATACACCACAGAAATAAACTTCACAACGCGCATTTCAGATTGACGCCCCAGTGCAAATAAGATGCCTAACGGAAAAGAAGCAACAATACCCACAGCAGCAACTACAACAGTCAACGTAAGACCGCCCCATTTGTCCGTTTCAACAACCTCTAGGCCTAGTCCACCATGTAGCAAAATAAAAGCAACAACAGGATATATTAGAAAAGACCCGATAATGTAATGAGCTCTGTATTGTGAATTTTTAATCAGTGATCCAAATGCAATTAATACTGCAATAAGACCAAACATGGTGTTAACACGCCATAATTCTTCTTGCGGATAGAATCCATAAATAAACATTTTAAGATTGGCATTAATAAATGACCAGCATGCACCTTCCCGACCACAAGACTGATTGTCTGCAGTCATATCAAAATTAGCGTCAAAGATTGTCCAATTTAAAATTGGCGGTAAAAGCAAATAAAGAATATATAGTGCAACAAAAGTAAGCAGGACATTTAACGCGGATGAAAACAAGTTGTCTTTCAGCCATAGAATTGCCTTGGTTTGCGATTGCGGCGGTTGTTTTGTTTCTTTTAACGAATAGATTGCCATAATAGTTATTTACCCTTAATTTGCATTTTCTTGTTAAAAATATTCAAAATTAATGATATAACCAGAGATATTGTTAAATACACTAGCATTGTTAATATAATAATTTCAATTGCTTGACCAACAACATTTAGGACGGTTCCTGAGAATACGGTTACTAATTCTGAATAGCCGACTGCTGTTGCTAAAGAGGAATTTTTCGTCAAATTTAAGTATTGGTTAATAATTGGCGGTATGGCTACTCTCAATGCCTGCGGCAATACCACTAATCTTAACGATTGAGCCTGGGTTAACCCCATGGATGCTGCCGCCTCTTTTTGCCCATTGTCTACAGATTCAATACCCGAACGAATAGCTTCAGCGATATAAGTAGCTGTATAAACGCTCAAAGCAAAACCTAGGGCAAAGAATTCAACCGATAAATCCAAACCGCCTCTAAAATTAAAACCCTTTAGCGCCGGATACTCTAATTGCGCACCAAAAGCAAAGTAAGCTACAATCGGCAATGCCACAACCAGACTCAAAAAGTGAGGGGTAGTATTAGTAACCACACCTGTTTCATCATGCTTCTTGTTACTATGTTTTTTAATAAAAATATAAGCAACAATACCAATAACAAGGCTTGCAAGCACTAAATAAAACTCACCCTCCATAATAGGTTTAGGTAAATACAATCCTCTTGAATTAAGGAAGATACTATCAAAGAAATTAATACTATTTTTAGGGGATGGAAAGGCGTTAAGCGCTATTGAGTACCAGAATAGAATTTGAAGTAATATCGGTATATTTCTAAAAGTCTCAATATACACAGTAGCTATTTTTCTAATTAAATAGTTGCTAGATAAACGAGCAACACCAATAATAAGACCAATAATTGAAGCAAAAAATATGCCTGCTATTGCAACAACGAGTGTATTAACAATGCCAACATAGAATGCTTGAAGATTGGTTGATGCTGGCGAATACTCTAAAAAGAAATTATCATTAACAGCAAAACCAGCCTCATCATTTAGAAAACCAAAACCACTTCTAATGCCTCTTTGTTCAATATTAAGCATCATGTTATCAAAAGCTTGATAAGCAAAATAAGCAATAACAGCAACGGCTAGTATTTGAAATACAATTGCCCGAACTTCGTTATCGTATAGTAGTGATTTTAGTTTTATAAACATAAAAAAACCTTTATAAAAAAACGGCCAACCTTGCGATTAGCCGTTTTATATTTTTCTAGATTCTATCTAAACGCTGGTGCGTATAAGATACCGCCTTTAATCCACAACTGGTTTACACCACGTGGTAGCTGAATCGGTGTTGACATACCGATGTTTCTCTCGAAACTTTCGCCATAGTTGCCCACCTGCGCAATAATGTTACGTGACCAATCTTTGCTAAGACCTAAACTTTCATTAAGCTTACCAGATTTTCCTTGCAATCTCTGGATACCAGGACTAGTAGACGCATTGTCAATCGTAGCTGAAGTAACACCTAGCTCTTCTGCCTCGATCATTGCATTAAGCGACCATCTAACAATATTAAGCCAAGTATTGTCATCTTTACGAACAACTGGACCTAAAGGCTCTTTAGAGATAACGTCACCTAAAACAACTGCAGATGAAGGATCTTTCAGGGTTGATCTAAGACCAGCAAGCTGAGAAACATCAGAAGTTAATGCGTCGCAACGGCCTGCTTCGAAACCACCTTTGGTTTGTGCAGATGTGTCGTAAGTAACCGCTTTAAATTCCATTTTATTTGCACGGAAGTAGTCAGCTAAGTTAAGCTCAGTTGTGGTTCCGGCTTGAATACAAAATGAAGCGCCATCTAACTCTTTCACGCTATTAACACCTAATGACTTTTGAACCATAAAGCCTTGACCGTCGTAGTAGTTTACGCCAGCAAAAGTCAGTCCTAATGACGTATCACGAGTATGTGTCCAAGTCGTATTACGCGAAAGCATGTCGATTTCACCAGATGACAAGGCAACAAAACGCTCTTTAGCCGTTAACGGTACAAATTTCACTTTTTGGGCGTCGCCTAATGTAGCCGCAGCAACTGCACGACAAACGTCAACATCAATACCAGACCAATTACCACTTGCATCAGGGCTAGAGAAACCAGGTGTACCAGTTGATACGCCACACGTTAAAACACCTTTAGCCTGTACATCTTTTAAAGTATCGGCATGGAATATGCCTGCATGTACGCCAAAACTGCCAATCGTTAATAACGATACAGCAGACAATTTTAATAACTTATTCATAAAACTTCTCCTCGATGAGATTAAAAAACGCAGAAATTAATTAACCACTGCGAGAACAAAGTTTATCAAAAAAAAACCACTTGTGAATAGCGGTTTTAAAAAAAACTAGGTTCTTTTTTGATTTATAGAAGCCAATCCCAAGAGTAAAGCCACTGTAATAATAACGCTAAGATGCTTGGAATCGACCGTAGAGGAATAACTACTATAGACTGAAGCCAGTGTTGTGCTTGCCAATAGAGAAGCAATTATGGCCAAAATTGATTTGATAATAACTGATATTTTCATCGATCTAATGGATTAAGGTTACACTTAATGACATAATAATAGTGGCCGATGAATAAATAATTGTGTGTAGTGCTAGGTTCATTTTTTTCTCCCTGAAAAATAAATTCATTGTTTAGTGAATAGTGGTGCCAATTAATTGCGCAACAATTGATTTTGTTGAACTACAATTTTTTAGCGTTGCTCTGGTGTACCATTTTTCTGCTAATTTTTCATTAGCCTGAACACCTTCACCCGTCAAATAAGCGTACCAAACATTAAACTGCGCAGCCAAATTGCCTTGCTTAGCTGCCCTTTGATACCAGTAAAAAGCGTGCTGGGTATTTCTAGCAACGTCTTGGCCTTTTTGGAAAATATCAGCTAATTTATATTGGGCTTCTGCATCACCTAAATAGGCCTGCTGTTGAATCTTAACGGTTTCAACTTTTAGTTCTGATTCTGCTAACAAATGTGCGTGCATTTGATTCATGATATTTTCCTTTTTTGTTGTTAAGTTGATCGAAATATACCGTGCTTTATGAGCCTTGTAAAGGGTTTTTTTAATAAAAATTAAAACTATTTTAAATCTATAAAAATCAATAGGTTATATGGTTTTTATGGCGTGTTTACCACTAGTAGTATTTTTTAACTAATTTAAGTCTATCACACTAGTGGTAAAAATTAACTATAATAGGTAAAAAATTCAAGTATAAAACTACAAAATATCATGGCCAATAAAACCAAAGACTACCTTGCCAAAGTCCGCAAAAAGACTGGCTTTTCAGACTACAAAATTTCCCAAGAATATGGCATTAACCAATCTAATTTAAGTAAATATAAATCTGGAAAATCCACCCTTTCAGAAACACATGCCTGGTTGTTTGCTGATATTTTGAACATCAATCCTGCCGAAGTCGTGGCTTATACCAAACTTGAGGCGGCAAAAATCAAGGGTGATAAATCGAAGGCCATATTTTGGCAAGAACAACTAGAAAATCTTTCTCAGAGCTCAGAGCCTCTCAAAATCGATATCGCGCAAATTAACCCTGTTGTTGGCGATTTGGATCACAACGCCCAACAAATTATTGATTTAAGTATTGAAGCGGCTAAAAATGGATCTGACCTATTGGTATTTCCAGAATTGGCTTTAGTTGGCTATCTTCCAGAAGATCTGTTATTGCGCCATGGCTTTATGCAACAGGTGGAACAAAAGATTACATTTATTACAAGCAAAATTCCTGATGATATTTCGATTATTTTCGGTGCACCCTGCAAGCAAAATAACGCTTTATACAACTCTGCTTACCTTATTCAGAATGGTGAAATTAAAATCTACCATAAGCAACAACTACCCAACTACAGTGTCTTTGATGAAAAGCGCTACTTTACACCGGGCAATCAAACTTGTGTTTTTACCATTAATAATCAGCGCATTGGATTATTGATCTGTGAAGATATTTGGAACGCTGATACCGTTAAAGAAACGGTTAAATACGGCGTACAAACCTTGATTGCCATTAACGCCTCACCTTTTCATGTTGACAAACATCAACAACGCCTAGCAGAGGCAAAAAAACGCGTTATGGAAAACAACATTGACCTAGTATATGTAAATTTAGTGGGTGGCCAGGATGAGATTGTTTTTGATGGTGGGTCATTCATAATGAATAATAAAGCGCAAATCACCCAGCAACTCCCCTTCTTTAAATCCACCAGTACCCTAATTGAGCCGGCTAATAGCACCATAGCAACTATTAGTGTTGAACAAACTATCTATGATGCCTTGGTGCTGGCTACCCAAGACTACATTAATAAAAATGGTGTATTTGATGGAGTGGTTATTGGCTTATCAGGCGGTATTGATTCTGCACTTACCCTGGCCATTGCTGCTGATGCCGTGGGCAGTGAAAAGGTTAAAGCGATTATGATGCCTTACACTTACACCTCAAACATGAGTCTTGAAGATGCCAAGGCTCAAGCCAGCATTATGAATATTGATTATGACGAAATTAGTATTCACGCTATGGTGGATAGCTTTAACGCTCAACTTAATAGCATTTTTAACGGCATGCAAGCAGATACCACTGAAGAAAATCTACAAGCACGCGTACGAGGCACGCTACTAATGGCCATTTCTAACAAACTAGGCAGTATCGTACTAACCACAGGTAATAAGTCTGAAATGGCTGTGGGTTATGCAACGCTTTACGGCGATATGTCTGGTAGCTTCGCCCCATTAAAAGATATTTCTAAAACCATGGTCTATCGACTGGCTAACTATCGCAATAGCCAATCCTATATTATTCCAGGGCGTGTCATTGATCGTGAACCTTCGGCGGAGCTTGCACCTGATCAGATCGATCAAGATTCATTACCGCCATACGATGAACTGGACGATATTCTAGAACTATTCATTGAGCAAAGGCTTTCTGTTGCTGAGATTGTTAAATGTGGCCACAATCAACACACAGTTGAGCATATTAGTAGATTAGTGCTTAACAACGAATATAAACGCAGACAAAGCGCGCCTGGGCCTAAAATAAGTAAAAATGCTTTTGGTAAAGAGCGTCGCTATCCTATGACTTCAAAGTTTAAACCTTAAGGATGCTTTTAAGAAAAAACTTTAAGAATGCCTTGGGCTTTATGCGTTGTCTCTTCTAGTTCACGATTCGCATCAGAGTCAAATACAATGCCCGCACCCGCTCTAAAGCCAAGGCCTTTTTTTTGCTTAACCAAGGTACGAATCAAGATATTAAAATCCATTTTTCCATTATTACTAATATAGCCTAACGAGCCCGTATAAGCCTCACGAGCGCCTTGCTCTAATTCAGCAATAATCTCCATGCAACGAATCTTGGGACAGCCCGTAATGGTGCCGCCTGGAAACAAAGCTCTAATTAGCTGATCTACATGAGTATTAGGCTTTAACGTACCCTTGATGTTAGACACAATATGGTGTACATAAGGATAAGTTTCAAGTGTCATGACTTCATTAACATCAATACTGCCATATTCACACACCCTGCCCAAATCATTGCGCTCTAAATCCAACAACATAATATGTTCAGCTTGCTCCTTAGGATGACTAATAAGCTGTTGCTTAAGTGTTTCATCCTCTTCACCTTGGCCACGCGGATGAGTGCCTGCAATGGGGCGAGTTTCAATCGTATCATCATTCACACTAAATAAGCGCTCTGGCGAGGATGAAATAATACTAAATTGTTCGAATTGTGCCAACGCAGAAAATGGTGCGGGATTGGATTTTTTTAAGCGACTATAAAGCTGAGCGGCAGAACAATCATCTTGTAAAGTGTATTGCCAAGCACGAGATAAGTTCACCTGAAAAACATCGCCAGCTTCAATATATTCTTTAATCGCTTCAACACCTAATAAAAACTTCTGGTCCGCTTCACAAGCCAAATTTCCAGAAAAATCAGCCGTTTTAATTGTTTTTACAGCGTCTATATCTTTTAAAATTTGTGCTATTCTGTCTTTATCACTCTGCTCATCTAGCAAAAAGGTTTTATCCAATTGATGATCAACAATAATAGCACTTGGGATTTTAACTGCGATGGCAATAGGCAAACTGCTGCCATGCATCTTATCTGATAAGGTTGGTTCAATTTGCCCAATTAACTCATAAGCTAAATACACAAACCAACCACCAGTAAACGGCAAATCTTGGCGCTGCTGATCACTGGGCTTAATCTGACTGGCTAACTCATCTAAAAAATCAAACTCTGTTAAATGCTCAAGCTGTATCTTTTGCTGAGGATGTGCGAATAAAATAGAATAACGATTATTGCTATTGTGGCTAACACTCTCAAGTAAAAAAGGATAACGTTGAGTATTCAATTGGCACAAAGCGTCCAAAGCAAAATTTGGCATCTCTAAAACTTTCATGCTAATTTAGCTGCCCAATCTCACTTTTAATTAACTTATTAGGTGCAATCTTGCCAAGTAACTGTTGTGCGCGACTTGCAACACGATGAGATGGAAATTTGTCCAACACGCCGTTAAGAAGGTCTTTGGCTTTATCTGTCTGCTTTAGCTCAACATATACTCTGGCCAACTCAAATAAAGAATTGGCATACTTATGATGCAGCGGACTATTTTGCTGAAAGGCTATAAATGTATTCTTTGCAAGGGAATATCGACCTTGCGCCAAATAAGTTTTAGCAAGCCAATAATGTGCGTCTGAGGCATGATTACTATCAGGATAAATATCTAAAAACTGCTTAAACAAACTCACAGCCTGTTCATATTGGTCGGTAACTAAGAGTGAACGTGCATTGGTGTATATTTTTTTAGCTTTTTTATTATGCTCACGCACTCGTAGCATGGTTTTTTCAACGACAGCACTAGATTTTTTATACTCCATTAAATTAAACAATTCGGTAATTTTTTGACCACTCTCTAACTGCTGTTGTGATAGCTGTTCAATTTGCCCTTTTAAGGCTTTATTGGCACGCACTAGGCGCTTAATTTTTTTATTGTGATCCATAATCACTTTATCAGTATTAATACCTGAAAAAGCAGGCTGACACACAAATACGGTCAACGAAAAAATTAAGAAAAAACGCCGCATTACTCTTTACTGATAAATAAATTCAACACGTCTATTTTGTTGCCAGGCACTTTCATCGTGCAATTGAGCAATCGGCTTCTCTTCGCCAAAACTAATCACTTGAACTCGAGAAGACAAATCATATAAACCCAAGATTTCTTTAACGGCTAAGGCGCGATTTTCACCCAATGCTAAATTATATTCACGAGTGCCACGTTCATCTGCGTGCCCCTCTAGGCGTAAATTAAGCGTTGGATTGTCGCGCATAAAGTTTGCATGCTTAATTACCTCTTGAGTAGCTAGCTCGTCAATTTCAATACCATCATACGAAAAGTGCAATACAAACTTGGTGTTTGAATTTTTTAGCTGTGCCACCGCCATGCTAGCGGCGCTATTTTGGACTGCTGAACGTGAATGACTGCCTGCAAATTCTTGAGGGCGAAAACTTGAAGAATCTGGCGCAATAACATTTTCTTGAGTGGCAGCTAGATTTTCCTGATCTGTCACAACACTAGGTCTAGGCGCGACTTTTTCATAAAGTTGTTCAACTGTTGATGAACAAGATGATAACAATACGGCCGCAGTTATTAATGAGGTAGCTTTCAACATATAAATCTCCTGATATTATTTAGAATAGTGTGACCAATTTGGCTCTCTAACTTCTCCAGCTTTGCTCGCCAATTCAAACGTTTGATGGCCCATAATAGATACAACAGACAATACGCCTGAATCCCCTTTATTGGTCGCGAATATAATCATACTACCATTTGGCGAAAAGAATGGAGATTCATCCAACTTGTTTTGCGTCATTACCAGTAAATCTTTAGTGGCTATATCCAATAGTGCAATTCGATAATCCCTATCTACTCGATGTACCAAAGCCAAACTTTTTCCATCAGGTGAAAATACTGCTTTGGCATTATAACTGCCGTCAAACGTAGCGCGTTTAATTTTGCCTGTTTTTAAATGTTTAATATAAACCTGTACCTGTCCTGAACGATTAGAGGTAAAAACAATGCGCTCACCATCAGCAGAGTAACTCGCCTCTGTATCAATCCCTATGTCATGCGTTAACTGAGTCAGCTTTTTCTCTTTCAAGTGATAGGAGTAAATATCTTTATTGCCGTCTCTAGATAAGGTTAGAACGATACTTTCTCCATTAGGGTGCCAAGCAGGTGAGGAGGCAATGCCATCAAAATAAGGTAGTTTTTGCGTTTTTCGACGCATAAACGGATATTGAATGAAAACCTCAGATCGCCCATTTTTAAATGATACATAAGCAATTTTATTCTGATCTGGAGACCAAGCAGGCGATAAAATTGGATTGGCAGCTCTAAGAATAGTTTGTGGATTTTGCGCATCTGAATCAGCAATTTCTAAGCGATACTCTCGAATCCCTTGAGCTTTGTTAGTCACTGTTACATACGCTAGGCGTGTATCAAACGAGCCTTTTTCACCCAGCAAAGCAAAGTAAATTTGATCAGAAAGATAATGGGCAATTCGTCGAATGCCGCTATTGTGCACGGCAAACTTTTTTGCATAGAGTGTTTTTTTCGAATATACATCTAACAACTCAATTTCAACGTTAAAAATTTTTTTACTAACTTGTTCAAGCTTGCCGATCACAATGGCTTCAACTTTTTTAGCCTGCCACTTGTCAAAATCAACTTGACTACTGACAACATAATCAGCACTAGAGGCGCTAAATTCACCAGAACGATTAAAGTTGTCACGCATAATATGCGCAATAGACTCGCCTTGTTGAGCATCGCCTTTAACCAAAAATGGCGAAATAACAATCGGGAAAGCGTCTTCTGCTTTTTTTAAAACGGTTACCTCTAAAATTGCAAAAGTAGCCGCACTGTATAGCGTTAAAAAAGTAGCTAAAAACTTGATCATTCTCTTTCTTCAATCCAGTTCATTTGAATGGCTTCTAAAATCTTTTCACCAGATTTATCCTCATCATCTTCAAACTCTTCTAACGCCATCACCCTATCTCTAAGGTCAACAAATCCAATGGTTAAAGGGTCTGTATCAGGATACGCCTCATCCAAGGCGATTGCTATATCTAGGGAGTCTGTCCAATTCATAAAAATACCAAAAAAAAATAAATTAGTTTAATTTTAAACAAATAGCAAGTATTAATGTGTCATTTTAACTAAGGGGAAATCAGACTAAATTCGACGCACACTCTGCACAAATTTAAGCGTTTTTAAGGATTGCATAATTTCATACAAATGCTTAGAATCCACCACATTAATGACCAAATCGAGCGATTTAATAGAGTTGTCTTTCTCTTGTACCTCAATGTGTTCAATATTGCTTTCTAATTTTGAAATCATATTGGCAATGGAAGCAAGCGTACCACGCTGGTTATCCACATCTATTGCAATCTTAACATCAAAACTTTCACTTTCATCATTTTGCCAATCAATACTTAACCATTGTGCCTGTTTACTTTTCAAACGTATCAAATTAACACAATCAGAACGGTGCATAACCAAGCCCTTTGATGTGGTTAAAATACCAGAAACCTTATCGCCTGGAATGGGGTAACAGCAATGAGCAAAACTAATAGCCTTATCTCGAGTCGAGTTAATTCTTATGCTCAGCATAGAATACTTTTTATTATCGTCTTGTAATTTATTTAACACTACCGACACTAAAATTTCGCTTAACCCAATGCGTAAATGCAGCTCTTCTAAAGATTCACATCCCAAATCATCTAAACAAGTTTGCCATTTTTCTGCATTAATACTAGCCATGTCAATCGAAAGATAATCAAGCGCATTAGCAAGCAGATATTCACCTAATTGAATCAATTCTGAAGCGGACTGAGTTTTAAGATAAGTCTTAATAGCAGATTTGGCCTTAGCCGTCACCACCATTTTCAACCAAGAAGAGTGTGGCTTAGCTTGATCACTAGTAACGATCTCCACTGTTTGACCCGAGTGTAATCGTGTTGAAATAGGCGCATTCACTTGGTCAATTTTAGCTTTAAGCGTGCTGTTGCCAATATTAGTATGCACCATATAGGCAAAATCCAGTACAGTTGAACGATAAGGTAACTGTATGATATCACCGCCTGGGGTAAATACAAATACCTCTGATGGAAATAGATCGTTCTTGGTTTCTTCTAAAAATTCAATCGAAGTGCCGGAATTTTGCTGAATATCAAGCAGTGAGCCTAGCCAGTTACTCGCCAATTCAGAGTCATTGTCTGAATCACTTTTATAATGCCAATGTGCTGCAATACCGTATTCAGAAACAAAGTGCATATCTTCAGAGCGAATTTGAACCTCGATAAAAATCTTGTTAGGGCCAAATAAAATCGTATGTAATGATTGATAGCCATTAGATTTTGGCAGAGCAACATAATCTTTAAACTTGCCCGGTAATGGTTTGTAGAGATTATGAATAACACCAAGTGCTTGATAACACTGCGCTACATCTTTAACAATCACTCGAAAAGCATACATATCTAGCACTTGTGCAAACTTCAACCGCTTATTTTTCATTTTTTTGTAAATACTACACGGTTGTTTTCTTCGCCCGCTAATTTCAACCTCTAACAGCCCTTCTTGCACTAAACGGTTGTTCAATTGCTCTTGAATATGTTTGATAACTTTAGCACGATTGCCGCACTGTTTTTTAATTTGGCTAACTAACACCTTATGTCGAAATGGATGAATAATCGCAAAACACAAATTATCCAACTCCACTCTAATACTATTTAGACCCAGCCTTCTCGCAATAGGCGCATGAATTTCAACAGTTTCTTTAGCTATTCTTAGTTGTTTGTCTCTGCGCATAGAGCCCAAAGTACGCATATTATGTAAACGATCAGCCAGCTTAATCACCATGACTCTCATATCATCACTCATGGCTAAAAATAATTTTCGGAAGTTTTGAGCTTGTTTATCGACTGTGGTGTGAAATTCCAACCCTGTTAATTTAGACACACCTTCTACAATGTGCGCTATTTCATAGCCAAAATCATATTGAATTTCTTCATAAGTAACACTAGTATCTTCAATACAATCATGCAGTAGTGCTGCCACAATACAATAATAATCCAACTGCAGTTCTGCCAAAATCATCGCCACAGAAAGCGGATGGAAAACATAAGCCTCGCCTGATTTTCGGTATTGCCCATCATGTGCAGTTGCTGCTATCACATAAGCCTGATAGACTCCCTCTATCTGAGATTTAGGCATATACAATTCAAGTACATCGCAAAGATCACTAATTAGAATTCTCGGGTTGTTTTTGGACATGTAGTTTGAGCTAAATCAAGAATTAAGTTTTGCCATTATAATACTTATGCGTCAGTATAATGTTGTGCATATTTATAATAAATTTATACAAAAATTCATGAAAAAACTTATTCTAATCCTACCATTACTTAGCTTATTTCTTGGAGGCTGTTTCTGGGAAGAGGAGAAAAAGCGCGAATCAATTACCAAAGGTTGGTCGCCGAAAACCTTCTTTAATCAAGCAAAAGAACAGGTTTCAGCTGGCTCTATGGATAAAGCTATTGAGCTCTTTGAGCAACTTCAGGCAGCTTATCCTGGATCGAAATACGCCTTGCAATCTAAGCTAGAAATCGCTTATGCACTTTACAAAAGCGAAGATTATGATCCTGCAATTGAGCGTTTAAATAGCTATATCAAACTTTATCCTAATCACTTCTCTACACCTTATGCTTATTATTTACGTGGGGTCATTTCAGAAGACAAATCTCGCTCTATCTTAGACGACTTCATTACTGACAACGCTCAGCGTGATGTCAACTCAGTACGCGATGCCTTTAATTATTACTTGGCATTAATCGACAAATTTCCAAAGACAGAATACACAGAAGAGGCTAAAACTCGCTTAATAGTGTTGAGAAACATTTTATCTCGTCATGAATTATTTGTTGCCATCTACTACACCAAAAAAGGCGCTAATATCGCTGCCATTAACCGCAGTAAATACATTATTGAAAAATATCCAAACACCCCTTCTGTACCTGCAGCACTCCACTTAATGGCGCACAACTATGATATTATCAACACGCCAATTCTAGCTCAAGATGCACGCCGCGTACTTAAGAAAAGCTACCCCCTATACACGCCACATTACTCACTAGAAGACTAGCTCACACGCACCGCTCATGACCAAACTAGAGCGATCCTTCGCATTTAAAATATCCCTCATCATGGCAACACGCATGTTGGGATTATTTATGATTTTTCCTATTTTTTCCCTCTATGCTGACAACTATTCTAGCACCACACCGTTATTAATCGGTGTTGCCATTGGTGCATACGGCCTAACACAAGCATTCTTCCAAATTCCATTTGGCTATTTGTCGGATAAATATGGTCGCAAACCATTATTAATATTAGGCTTGATCATTTTCTTTGTTGGTAGCATAATTGCCGCCAATGCAAATGATATCTATCAAGTTGTTATCGGTAGAGCCCTGCAAGGTGCGGGTGCTATTTCAGCAGTTTTATTGGCGTTCTTAGCTGATTATGTCAGCGAAGAAGAGCGTCCTAAGGCTAATGCGTTTGTCGGTGTTCAGATTGGCATGGCTTTTATGCTTGCGTTATTATTAGGCCCTGTTATTGGCCATCAGCTCGGAATTTCTGGATTATTTTGGACTATTGCAGCACTTTCAGTTGTCGCCTTGTTGGTCGTTGCCACCTTGCCACATGCTAAACCTAAAAAACAATACAGCCTATCGTTTGCTAATTTCAAGCGCATCTTAACACCCGCTCTAATTAGGCTTGACTTTAGCGTCTTTGCACTGCATTTAATTCTTACTAGTGCCTTTATTGCGATTCCTATTTTTTTAGTTGAACACAACATTCTCAACATTCAAGATAATTGGCAAATTTATTTACCTGTTATTGTTTTGTCTTTTTTAGGCATGATTCCAATGATTATTGTTGCAACCAAATTTCAAAAAACTAAAACCGTTTTCTTGCTTGCTATTTTCTTACTAGCATTAAGTCAAATACTGTTTTATCAAACCACTTTAAACTACACCACATTTTTCATTATTTTAACTATATTTTTTACTGCATTTAATGCCTTAGAGGCGCTACTACCCTCACTCATTGCCAAAACAGCCAGCAGTGATAAGCGTGGATTAGCAATGGGTTTTTACGCCAGTTCGCAATTTTTAGGGGCGTTCGCAGGCGGCACTTTTGGTGGATTGATTTATCACACATTTGGTCTAAATAGTGTATTCTTATTCACCACATTTATTGCACTTATTTGGTGGCTAATTGCACTAAGTATGAGCACCAAACAATAATAACAATTTACCGGAGAAAACACAATGGCAGGCATTAATAAAGTAATTTTAGTAGGCAACTTAGGCCAAAAGCCAGAAGTTAAATTTGCATCAAATGGTAATGCAATTGCCAATCTTTCAGTGGCAACAAGCGAATCTTGGACGGATAAAAACACTGGACAAAAACAAGAAAAAACCGAATGGCACCGTGTTAGCTTATTTGGCAAACTTGCAGAAATTGCTGGTCAATATCTAGACAAAGGTTCTAAAGTTTATGTAGAAGGAAAATTACAAACCCGCAAGTGGCAAGATCAATCAGGCGCTGATCGCTACACAACCGAAGTGGTTGTTTCTGGCTTTAATGGCACCCTGCAAATGCTTGATCGTCGTGATGGTGCACCTCAAGCAGGTGGCCAACAAGCCGCTCCAAGCGCCCCTCGTGCTCAAACACCTGCGCAAGATCCAATTACACCTGTTGACAACGGCTTTGATGACGACATTCCGTTCTAAAGTCTTACTTCAAAATCAATTCAAAACCTCGCTCATGCGGGGTTTTTTATTGTCAATTTGTTAAACAAATCTATACTCTTTTAATACCATGATTATACATTCTAGCCATATTTTTAATACCGCGCCCATCAAGCTTAGCCCAAGTATTGATCGCTTGTTGGTAACCTTTATGCCAGGGCTTAATTGATTCAGTACCAATCTTAGCCTGTGTGTGCACAGATTGTGCATAGTCTTTTACCAATGTTTGCGCCGCCATTGCAGCGCCCGATGCTGACAATCCTGTTGTGACAGCCGTCCATAAATTTTTCATTTTCATACCGCCTCCTATTGTTATTGTTGCTTCGATTTAACTATACACCTCCTAAGAAACAAATTCAACAAACCGCCCATTAATATCACTCAATAGGGATAATCTTATCAATCTACCCAACCTGAATCTAATGACCGCTAAAACCGCTACAAAAATTTGGATTGACGCTGACGCCTGTCCGGTGGCCATTAAAGAAATTCTTTTTAAGGCAGCTGATCGCACGCAAACTCAAACAATCTTAGTTGCTAATCATGCGCTCCAGATTCCACCCTCTCAATATATAAACTTTATTCAAGTAATGCCGGGGTTTGATGTGGCTGACAATGAAATCATTAGACAACTTAAAATGGGGGATTTGGTCATTAGCAGTGACATACCCTTGGCTGATGAAGCTATCACTAAAGGCGCAATAGCACTAAGCCCAAGAGGGGAATTATTCACCGCTGGCAATATTAAAGCAAAACTCAGTATGCGAGATTTTATGGATATAATACGCTCAAGTGGCGTACAAACAGGCGGCCCGTCACCACTCAGCCAAGCTGACCGACAGAGCTTTGCCAACCACCTAGATCGCTGGCTGAATCACAAAACCTAGCGCCAAGTTGGCTTCATATAGACGCCAGGCGTTGCCTCTTCAGCCATAATCTTTCCTGGCTCCATCATGGTTCGAATACCTTGATCCATCCCTGGCATCATAAATGAAGATTGAGATTGAGGCTGAAGATATTGCCTTTGGGACTGTACGCCTGGATTAAAAGGCATCATACTCATACCACCAAACTGCTGAGTTGGTCGTACCTGTGTTCTTGGAGGCTCTCCCATTGCCCAAGACATAGGGTTATAGTCGGGCTGGGCGTATCTTTGCCTAGGCACGGTATATCTAGAATTAGAGTATCTTGGCTGAGCACGGCCTTGAGCACCCCACGGCATAGAGCGACCAAAAGTCTGTATTTGTTGCGGCTGACTAAAACTTTGAGCGCCAAATGGCGACATCATCGATGATGGATTGCCAAAATTAGCACTCGACATTGTGCTAACAGCTAGTGTTAGTCCAGCGAAAGCTTTAATTATGCAACGTCCTGTATTATTCATATAAACCCTCCTCAAAAATTAAATAGTATGAGTTTGAACTATACACTGAGAACAGACTTTTGATTCTGATTTTTTAATAAAAATCTAAATATTTATCCGTAAAACTAAAAAATTTCGGAAATAATACGAATGATGAGAAAATTAGCATAAATAACAAGAAAAAACTCTAGATATGGCGAAAAATAGTCGATAAGGCGACTAACCTACCTAAAATTTCCTAAAAACAACCTTTTTACGCCATAAATACCTAAAAAAATCAAATTAACGCTTACTTATTAAAGAAAGTTTGGAAATTTTAAGAATGGGCAATATTGCTAGAAAACAAACACTTACCCGTCATTAATTTTTCTTCGCCTTGTCTCGCTCATCCCAATAATTAGCTTTATTTTTTAATATCCAGCGAACACCGCCCTTTGGATCCTCAACATCGCCCTTATATCTTGGAATTAAATGTACATGCAAATGCTTAACACTTTGCCCTGCCATCTCGCCGTTGTTTACACCAATATTATATGCATCAGGTGAAAACTCTTCATCTAAAATTAATTTTGCCTTTTGTACAGCAACACCGATTGCCAGTAATTCCGCCTCAGTTGCTTCAAAATAAGTAGCAAAATGTCGCTTTGGGATAACCAAAGTATGGCCAGGAGAGGCGGGAAAATTATCAATAAACGTGATGGTTAGATCACACTCACCGATAACTCTTTCTTGATTTCTTAGTTCACAAAATAAACATGCTGTTGTCATATTTTTTGCCTTGCTTTAAAGATAGTTAATTTGGTCAGATATTTTACCCTAGCCATCTATCCAATGTTGAGATGCTTTTTCTTTAGGCGTAAAAAAGCCGGCAGTTAGCCGGCTTTTATCTCAATAGCTAAAACTTACTCAGCTGTTTCAGCCACAGGTGTTTCATTAGTTGTTTCAGCGGTTGCTGGAATAGCTTGATTGTAGCCATAATTCCAAGGCGCCTGGTTCATGTTCATTGGACCGAATGAGTTTGACCCTGTACCCATCTGAAATGGAGAAGTGCTTGTGCCAAAACTAAATGGCTGACCATTACTTCCACTGTTAAATGGATTGAAGTTTGAATTTGTCCTCATAGGGCCAAAGTTATTGTTAGTCCAAGGTGCATTATTAAAATTGGCATTATTCATTGGCATGTTTTTACCCCAATTGCCATTATTTGACCATGGGCCACTGTTAAAGCTTTGACCATTCCAAGGAGTATTTCCCCAAGAATTATTGTTCCATGGACCATTATTCATATTACCAAAATTGCCGCCATTACTCCAAGGCGTATTGCCGCCAAAGTTCATAGGGTCGTTACTATTCCAACTATTACTAAAAGCAGATGCGCTTAGTGCGACAGTCATTAATGTTGTTGCGATGATTTTTTTCATGATTTTCCTTATTTTGTTATATTTATTTTGTTTGTGTATTGCCTACAGGTGTTGCGTTATTCCACGGGCCATTATTCATTGGTCCAAATGAATTATTACGGAAGTTAAACGGCTGGTTATTGCCCCAAGGCGTTTTGATTCCAATTGCTCTTTTGCCATGGACCGTTATTGTTCCATGGGCCATGATTGTTCAAGTTATTATTCCAAGGACCATTATTACCAAAGTTGTTACCCCATGGACCACGATTGTTGTTATTAAAATCAAATTCATCCATCATGTCATCCATTTCTTCGCCGAACCAATCCGGTGTAAATAGTGAATAAGGATTATGGGCAATAAATCCATTATTAGTATGATTACCCCAGCCATTATTGCCCCATGGGCCATTACCAAAGCCTGCTGATGCGCTCAGTGCAACTGTCATTAATGATGCGGTCAATATTCTTTTCATGTACTCTCCCCCTTTTTATTGTTTAATAATGAACCTTAATTATAAACCACTTACAGACATTTAATGGACGAAAAAAAACCAGCAATAAATGCTGGTTTTTTTAAAACTAACTAAAACTACTTAACGGGTGCAACAGGCGCTTGAGGAGCGTTAGTATTGTTCCAAGGGTTGTTAAAGTTATTGTATGGATTGTAACCGTTAAAGTTATTGTATGGATTGTAACCGTTAAAGTTATTGTTGTTCCAACCATTATTGTTGTTATTGAATTCATCATCAAACTCATCTATCATGTTTGACATTTCTTCCATGTACCAACGTGGATCCCAAAATTCGTACGGGTTGTAACCAAACACACCATTATCTTCTTGGTAACCGTAGTTGTTGTAGCCATTATTCCATGGCATATCGTTGTTGTTAAAGAACGCGTTTGCACTTAGAGAAGCTGCTACTAATGCGATTGCTAAAAGTTTTTTCATTGTCTTTTCTCCATATATCTATAATTAAGAAACTATATTATAACATAATAATATTGTAATGCAACTTTTAATCAACGATTAAAACCCACGGCCATAAGGGCTTCTGGGTTCTGCAAAATTATAGTTCGCTGGATATGGGCTAGGCAAGCTAGGCACTTGTGATATCGATTGACTGTCTGGATTAGAAAACGACATAGCTGCGGGCGTATTGTAAGTAGGTCTTGGCATTTGCTGTGACTCCGCTTGGAACGCTTGATCAGGGGTTGGCATATTAGCCATATTAAACTGTGGCGCCCCTACATTGTAAGGGCGATTGTTGTATGGATAGCCATACTTAGAATTACTATTATTTGAAAAAAAATTATTGTCCGTGGCCTTTTCCATCCAAAACATTGGTGTCCAAATTGGCCAATCGTTATTTTTATAATCAGCACCGTAATTGTTAAAATCTAAAAATGCTTGCGCATGGAAACTTGCTACAACCAACCCAGCTAATAATATATTTTTCATTGTAATCTTTATTTGTAATTTTAATTCTATTATAAAGCTGAATTTATGGGCTGTGGGTGCTTATAGGCTTTGGGTATAATAATGTTTATGAGTACAAAACAAATCCTACAAAGCCTTTTAAATCAACGAATTCTAGTCCTTGATGGTGCCATGGGTACCATGATCCAAAAACATAAGCTTAGCGAACAAGATTATCGCGGTGAACGATTTAAAGATTGGCCTATATTGATCCAAGGTAACAACGATTTGTTGTCCTTAACCCAACCACAAATCATCCAAGATATCCATCGCTCGTATTTAGAAGTGGGTGCAGATATCGTAGAAACCAACACCTTTAACGCCACTAAAACCTCCATGAGTGATTACGAAATGGAAGAATTGGCGTATGAGATCAATGTTGAAAGTGCTCGCCTAGCTAGGGCTGCCTGTGATGAATTCTCAACTGACGATAAGCCACGCTTTGTAGCGGGTGTTATTGGACCGACTTCACGTACCTGTTCGCTATCACCTGATGTAAACGATCCGGGCTTTAGAAATGTTACCTTTGATGAGCTGGTTGAAGTGTATATGGAGTCTACACGCGGGTTGATCAAGGGTGGTTCAGACATTATTCTGATTGAAACAATCTTTGACACACTAAACGCTAAAGCGGCCATTTTTGCCGTACAAGAGGTATTCGAACAAGATAATATTGAATTGCCAATTATGATCTCAGGTACGATTACTGACGCCTCAGGGCGTACACTTTCTGGGCAAATGACCGAGGCTTTTTATAATTCATTGCGTCATGCCAACCCTATTTCTATTGGTCTTAATTGTGCATTAGGCCCTGACTTATTACGCCAATACGTGGCTGAAATGTCACGCGTGGCTAATACTTATGTATCAGCTCATCCGAATGCTGGCTTGCCAAATGAGTTTGGTGAGTACGATTTAGGCGCCATCACCATGAGTGAACAAGTGGGTGAGTGGGCAGAGTCGGGCTTGGTAAATATTTTAGGCGGTTGTTGTGGCTCTACACCAGAACACATTAAAGCGATTGCTGATGCTATAGACGGTTTAGCCCCTAGACAAATTCCAGATATTGCGCCAGAATGTCGCCTCTCAGGATTGGAAGCTTTTAATATTGGCGAAAATACCTTATTTGTTAATGTCGGTGAACGTGCTAACGTGACTGGTTCTGCTAAATTTAAGCGCTTAATTCTTAACGAAGAATTTGAAGAAGCACTCGATATTTGCCGAGCTCAAGTAGAAGATGGCGCTCAAGTGGTTGATATTAACATGGATGAAGGTATGTTGGATGGAAAGGCGGCAATGGTTCGCTTTATGAACCTGATCGCCTCTGAGCCTGATATTTCAAAAGTGCCACTTATGGTTGATTCTTCCAAATGGGATATTATTGAAGCTGGCCTTAAATGCACGCAAGGCAAGCCAATTGTTAATTCCATCTCGCTCAAAGAAGGCAAAAATAACTTTGTTAAATATGCCAACTTATGCAAGCGCTACGGCGCGGCTATTATTGTCATGGCCTTTGATGAGGTTGGACAGGCTGACACCCAAGAACGCAAAATTGAAATTTGTACCGAAGCTTATAACATACTAGTCAATGAGGTTAACTTCCCACCTGAGGATATTATTTTTGATCCAAATATCTTTGCGGTAGCAACCGGCATTGAAGAGCATAACAATTACGGGGTTGACTTTATTGAGGCCACACGAGAAATCACTCAAAACCTACCGTACGCCAAAATATCAGGTGGTGTATCAAATGTATCCTTCTCATTCAGAGGCAACAACCCAGTGCGTGAAGCTATTCATTCAGTATTTTTATATCACGCTGTCAAAGCTGGCATGACTATGGGTATTGTTAATGCTGGTCAGTTGGTGGTTTATGATGATATCGACCCTGAACTGAAAAAAGCTGTAGAAGATGTTGTGCTTAATAGCGACGAATCAGCAGGCGAGCGCTTGGTTGATATTGCTGGAAAATTCTCAGGCACAGGTGAAGCACAAGAAAATAAAAGAGATTTAGAATGGCGCACTTGGTCAGTTGAAAAACGCTTAGAATATTCTTTGGTTAAAGGGATCACTGAATTTATTGATGAAGACACCCAAGAGGCGCTTGATAAATTAGGCCGCCCTATTCTAGTCATTGAAGGCCCGCTGATGGATGGTATGAACGTGGTTGGTGATTTATTTGGTGACGGCAAAATGTTTTTACCACAAGTGGTGAAATCTGCTCGTGTGATGAAAAAATCAGTGGCTTATCTTGATCCTTTCTTAGAGGCTGAAAAACAAGACTGCAACACTAGCACACAAGGAAAAATCTTGATGGCAACGGTTAAAGGTGACGTGCATGATATTGGAAAAAATATTGTTGGGGTGGTGCTATCTTGTAATAATTACGAAATTATTGATCTTGGCGTGATGGTGCCTGCCGAAACTATTCTTGAAACCGCTATTAAAGAAAATGTTGATATTATCGGCCTTTCAGGCCTTATCACCCCATCACTCGATGAAATGGTTTTTGTTGCCAAAGAAATGACTCGCCAAGGCTTAAAACTACCACTGATGATTGGTGGCGCTACCACCTCCATTGCCCATACAGCTGTTAAGATCGAACCAGAGTATGATAAAGGTGTACTCTATGTTAAAGATGCCTCTAAGGCTGTTGGTGTTGCCACATCGCTATTATCAGATGAACTAAAGCCTAGCCTACTCAAAGAAACTAAAGAGGAATACGAGAAAGTTCGACTCAGACGTGCTAATAAAGGCAAAAATAAGCTTATCAGCCTGGAGGCTGCTAGAAATAACAAACCTAGTATTAAATTTGACGAAATTACCAAGCCTAATCAGCTTGGTATTCAGGTATATCAAAATTATGATCTCAATGAAATCTTTAAATTTATTGATTGGGTGCCATTTTTCCGCACTTGGGAGCTCGCTGGTAAATTCCCCGATATTCTGACTGATGAAGTGGTAGGTGAATCAGCTTCACAACTCTTTAAAGATGCTAAAGCCATGTTTAAAAAAGTTATAGATGGCAAGCTACTACAAGCTAATGCTGTGATAGGAATATTCCCTGCTAATAGCGTTAATGAAGATATTGAGCTCAGCGATGAAAATGGGGAGGTGTTCATGACACTCAACCACCTGCGCCAACAATTGGATAAAAAAGGCAATACCCCTAATTATTGTTTGAGTGATTTTATCGCCCCGAAAGATAGTGGCGTGCAAGACTATATGGGTGCCTTTGCGGTAACGGCTGGTATTAATATTGATCCATTAGTTGAAGCTTACGAGGCAGATCATGATGATTACAACTCTATCATGATTAAAGCAGTGGCTGATCGCTTTGCCGAGGCTTTTGCTGAAATGATGCACTACAAATT
>JAHZJR010000112.1 GCA_022600805.1 Pseudomonadota bacterium | reverse complement strand
CTGCTCGACGCGGTCATCATCAACACCGGGCCGAACGCCTACCGTCGCCCCGACGGCATCGGCGTGGTCCCACTAGCGCTGCTGGGTCCGTAGTGGGTCGGAATCCCGAACGGCGGCTTTCGATCAAGGCGCGCCGACAGCAATGCAAAGACGGTCAATGGTTCTTTGCTGGCCTGTGCGGAGGTTGCGCTCTGACGACTGTATTGACGACAGCGCTGCTGACAGTCACGGATGCCCACGCCGTCATCTACAGGATTGAATTGGTCGCTGAGAGTCTGGTCATGGAGCCTGCCCGGTCCTGGCAGTTTGGGGGTCAGGGGTTCGGGTCCCCTTAGCTCCACCGAAGAGAACGGTGGCTCAGGATAACTGCGGTTCAGGCCGATTATTTATACCAGGTCCGTTTTCTTGATGAAGGCCAGTGGGCCAGCAGGGTCCCAACGTGCGGTGGGTTGTACCGCTAACCGGCCGCCTCGACGGCGATGGCGACGGCGTGGCCTGCGACTAGCGTCGGCGACCGCCCCCGCGCCCTGATTGGTAGTCCGTCCTTGGGAGTTCTTGCGGCCGGGAATTCCGAATCTCGGCCCCACCAAAGCGAATAGATGCTCCATCTGCCGGCTGACCCTGGGAAGCGATTACCAGGAACGCTCGGACCGCTGTGACAGAGCTAATCTAAGCTGCCGTTGTGACCAACTCAGCGGCCGAGGCGAAGCCAGTACCCGACGATGTCGCCGAACAACCCGAGGCAGGAGCACCCTCGGACGCGTGGTGGGTGCGCCGCTATACATTTACCGGAACCGCTGTGGGGCTGGTGTTTTTGTGGCTGTCGATGACGCCTTCGCTGCTACCGCGCGGCCCGCTGTTTCAGGGGCTGGTCAGTGGGGCATCTGGAGCAATCGGCTACGCGCTGGGTGTTTTCGCGGTGTGGCTGGTGCGTTATATGCGGGGCAAAGACAGCACTCCGCGCCCGCCGCGCACCGCGTGGATGGTGATGATCGGTACCGGAATCGTCGGCACGATCCTCATGATGGTGTGGTTTCACCTCTGGCAGACCGACCTCCGCAACCTGATGGACATGGCGGGCCTGCGTTGGTGGCAGTACCCGCTGGCCGCCGTGCTGGCCATAGTGACGCTGTTCGTGCGGGTGGCGAGCGGTCAACTGGTCGGACGTCTGGTCCGCTTTCTGATTCGGCAACTCAATCGCGTTGCGCCGCGCCGCGTTTCTGCGACGATCGCGGTCACGCTGGTGGTGGTACTGGCAATCGGGCTGCTCAACGGTGTAGTCGTGGAATACACGATGCGCGCTCTCAACAAGGCGTTCGAGACGGTCAACCGAGAGCAAAGCCCCGACCAGGCTGCACCGACCACTGCTCTTCGTTCGGGAGGCCCGGATTCGTTGGTGTCCTGGGAATCACTGGGCCACCAGGGCCGCGTTTTCATCGACAGCGGACCGACCGTCTCGGAACTTTCGGAGTTCAACGGCGCCCCGGCCCTGGAACCGATCCGCGCCTACGCCGGGCTCGACAGCGCTGACGGCATCAAGGCCACCGCCGAACTCGCGGCGCGTGAGCTGGAACGAACCGGCGGCCTACGGCGCGCCGTCGTCGCCGTCGCCAACACGACGGGAACTGGCTGGATCAACGAGGCCGAAGCCGACGCGATCGAGTACATGTACAACGGCGACTCCGCGATCGTGTCCATGCAGTACTCGTTCCTGCCTAGCTGGCTGTCGTTCCTGGTGGACCAGGAGAAGGCCCGTCAAGCGGGACAGGCGCTGTTCGAAGCGGTGTCGGCCCGCATCCGGGCGATGCCTGAAGCGCAACGACCCAAGCTCGTGGTGTTCGGGGAGAGCCTGGGATCCTTCGGTGGGGAAGCACCGTTCCTATCGGCCAACAATATCCTGGCCCGCACCGACGGCGCGTTGTTCACCGGCCCCACGTTCAACAACACGATGTGGAACTCGATCACCGACAACCGCGATGCCGGTTCACCCCAGTGGTTGCCGATCTATCAGGACGGCGACAACGTGCGGTTCGCCGCGCGCGCCGATGACCTGGATCGCCCTGACCGGCCATGGGGTCAGCCGCGCGTCGTTTACCTGCAGCACGCCTCCGATCCGATCACCTGGTGGAACCCCGACCTGCTGTTCTCCAAGCCCGACTGGCTCCGCGAACCCCGCGGCTACGACGTGCTGAGCAGCGTGCGGTGGATTCCGGTGGTGACGTTCCTGCAAGTGTCGGCCGACATGGCAGTCGCCGTCGATGTACCTGACGGGCATGGCCACCGCTACGTGAAGAACATCGCCAACGCTTGGGCCGCGGTGCTGCAACCCCCCGGCTGGACCCCGGAGAAGACCGAACGGCTGCGCGGGTTATTGCGCGCCGAGGCCTAGCGGCGTCGAATTCGGCCGTCCGCGTTCTGCTTCGGTGTTTGAATACGTTGGATTCGCAGTACGCCGTCGACGTTCTTGCTCAGCATGTGGGTCCCGGCGACTTGATGCTCGAGCTCGACACGAGGGAGGCGTTGCCCTTGGCGATCTAGCGCCGCAGCG
>JAHZJR010000026.1 GCA_022600805.1 Pseudomonadota bacterium | reverse complement strand
TGGTAAAGAAGCAAAAGCACAATTTGCCGACCAGGTTGGCGGCCTGCCAGACGCGTTAGTAGCCTGTGTAGGTGGCGGTTCAAACGCTATTGGTCTTTTTCATGAATTTATTGATGATAAATCGGTAGAGATTTATGGTGTAGAAGCGGCTGGCCACGGCCTTGAAAAAGGCCCGACTGCACACGCCGCACCTTTGTGTGCTGGGAGTGTCGGCGTATTACATGGCAATCGCACGTATCTTATGGAAGATAAAGACGGGCAAATTATCGAAGGCCATTCTATCTCTGCTGGTTTGGATTATCCAGGTGTGGGCCCTGAACATGCTTACTTGAAGGATTCTGGTCGTGCACAATACGTTGCCATTACTGATGAAGAAGCGTTAGAGGCTTTTCATACTTTGACGAAGGTTGAAGGAATTTTACCCGCTTTAGAGTCTTCTCACGCTGTAGCTTACGGCATGAAGCTTGCCCAAGAGTTGGGTAAAGATAAAAACATCATTATTAATCTTTCGGGACGTGGCGACAAAGACATTCATACGATCGCTGAAATTGAGGGTATACAGTTTTAGAGCGGTTTATTTTCATCATGACGGTGTTATTTTTATCAATAAAATTTAGAAAATTTTAATAATTGTCAGCACAAATGACGATTTTTTTCTAAAAAATGTAATTATTGGCTTAATTTTTTTCTAAAAAATGAATTTTATAGTCATATTTTCTAATTTTTTGCAATATTTACCCAAAAAATAGCTATTTTTTTATCATTATTAAGCTATTTTCATTATTTGTGAAATTTTTTAGGCGCTAAACAGGGTTTGATTAGCATTCGGTCATGCTGAGTGCGAGTCCACCGAGCGAAGTTTCTTTATATTTGCTTGACATGTCTAATCCAGTTTTTTCATGGTTTCAATACAGCGGTCTAGCGAGATTAAATGTTCCCCATTTTCTCTGAGTGCTAAAGAGGCAACGAGATAGGCGCTAATTGCGCCAAATTAAGGTATTAGGGTGAACTATAGATTGATCGATTTTAATCAAGACTTATTGTTACAATATGAACCATAATGTACAATTGCAGTGCAATTATTTTTCTTAAGGGGTTAGGATGTATAAAGAATCAATGATTAATTTATTTGTTGTTTTAGTGGGCAGCTTGGGCGTTGCTTTTTCATCTATGGTTTGGGCAAAAAATCCAAATATGGCAGTTAGTAAGAGAGACAGTAATGGCGATGGAAAAGTGAGTTTTGATGAGTGGGATAAGCCAGAATTTGTTTTTAACAAAATTGATCTTAATGGTGATGGCTACTTAACCGCACAGGAGTTTGCCAAAAAATGGGGCATTCCTATGCCTGGTGGAAGTTCACTCGGTAATAGTATTGCCGATGCAGGCTCTTTAGACGAGTCTGATACCGTTATTGCTGATGTACACATGCACCCAATGTCACAAAGTCCTATTGAACAACTAACTTGGATGAATCGTAATGGCGTGAAATGGGCCGGACTCGGTTCAATGAGTAAATTTAAGAGAGAGAATTTCTCAGCGGTGATGAAGCAGAGGTATATTGCTTTTGGTGGCCAAGGCGATATGCACAGAATTTATACCCAATATGGTCTGGCAGATATTGAAGATGAAAACAATAAAATATTTCAATCAATGATGCATGAGTTAGAACAGCAGTTTGAAAATGGTGAAATTAAAGGCGTGGGTGAAATATTTGCCAATAATAGAACCACAAATCCAAAACCCAGCATGAGACGCAAGACTCGAATCGATGCACCAACTTATCGAGCGATATTGGATTTAGTAGAAAAATATGGTGGTGCCATGTCAATGCATGTTCAGTGGGATAGTGATTCTATTGAGCAACTTGGGGTTTTGGCCGATCATAATCCAAATGGCAATATCATTTGGGCACATTGTGGCAACGATGGTTCTGCTTATGAGGTGCGTAAAGTATTAAAGAGCCACTTAAATATTTATTGTGACCTTTCTGCGAGAAGCAGACCTAAATTATCAGATTGGGTAGTAAATAAAAGACCTCAGGCAGAAATCTTTACTTCGTACAACTTAAATAGTGGCTGGAGAGATTTAATTGAAGAAATGCCAGATCGCTTTATGGTCGGTACAGACACCAAAGGCGGCTCAAAGTACGATAAAAATATTAGAAATATCAGAAACGGACTTTTGGCAAATTTAAGCCAAGAAACGGCAGAAAAGGTTGCCTATAAAAATGCTCAAAAATTGTTCGACCTGCATTAAGCTTTTATTCTGAGCCACCATAGTAAGATTAACAACTGTGCAATCAGTAACGGAACAACTGAAAGCAGTACTACCTCCCAGCCGTAGTTAAAGACGAACCAGCCAGCAGAAAGTGAGGCAATAGCTTGCAGGCTGAAAATTAAAAAGTCGTTAACTGACTGCACTTTAAATTTTTCAGTATTACTGTACGATTGAGGCAGTAAACTAGTACCGCCAATAAATAAAAAATTCCAGCCCAATCCTAATAAAATCAAAGCAATCCAGTAGTTATTCAAGGCGTGACCAGAAAGCGCAATACCAACACAAATAAAGTATAGTAAGACGCCAACAATCATCATTTTGCTTAAGCCCATTAGCCTAACAATCCAAGGAGTAAATAAAGACGGCAAAAACATCGCAATCACGTGAGATTGAATCACAAACTTGGTGTGCGCTAAAGAAAACCCATCAATGACATGCATGCTCATTGGGGTGGCTGTCATCAGATAGCTCATGACAACATAGCCAATAGCAGCGCTAGAAATGGCAATAATAAAAACAGGTTGTTTTATAATGTTGCGTAGACTTCTGCCTGAAGATACGTGAGTTGGCGTGCTGATATGGTTAGGTTGATAAAACCAAAGTAGGATAAAAGCAAGTACAAAACAAAGGCTGAGTAAGGCGAAAGAGCCTACAAATTGAACGCTGGCTAGATCTTGCCCCAAAAGTGCAATTTCGGGCCCTAGATAAGCAGAAATTAAACCACCGATTAATACAGCCGAAGTGGCAGTCGCACTTAACGTCTGATCAACGCTTTCAATAGCCGCAAACCTAAATTGGTTCATGGTTGCTATGGTGATACCAAATAAAAAAGTAGTTGTGCAGAACAGATAAAAAGACTGACTTGTAAGCGCCAAAATCGCTAGAGAGATGATGCCGACTGTGTAAATACAAACCCCTAAGAATGTTCGGCGCCTACCAAATCTAGACATAATGCGATTTATAGGAATAATACCACTGGCTGTGCCAACTACCAATAAAGCAACCGGTAAAGTCGATAAACTATCGGTTGGCGCTAGATTTTGGCCAATAATGCCGCCTAAAAAAATCACAAAAACACTAAGAGACATAAACAGCGCAAGTCCGCCAGTCAGCAGCCAAACGTTTCTAGGCAGCATGAACATCTATTGTTTGACGGGTCTTTTCCAGTTTGGAAAAGGTCTTTGTTTTGATCTGCTTAAAGTTAGTTGGCCTTCTGGCGCATTTGAAGTGATGGTTGATCCTGCACCAATTGTAGCATTTTTACCAATAGTAACAGGAGCGACCAGTTGAGAGTCTGAGCCAATAAATGCGCCATCACCAATGATTGTTTGATGTTTGTTAATACCATCATAGTTGCAGGTGATAACTCCTGCACCAATATTAACCTCTTTGCCTACTATACTGTCGCCCACATAGCTAAGATGCGATACTTTTGAGCCTGTGCCGATAGTCGATTTCTTGACTTCTACAAAATTACCGATTTTGGCATGTTTGCCGATGTTAGCCTGTGGGCGAATGCGTGCAAATGGACCGATGCTTGCCCCAGTGCCAATCACAGCATCTTCAATAACAGAGTTTGCCAATATTGTTACATTATCGCCTATTTTGGCGTTTTTTATACAGCAGTTCGGCGCAATTGTTGTATTGTTGCCTAGTGTTACCACGCCTTCAATAAGCGTATTGAAGTCGATTTCGCAATCTTGTCCAAAGGTCAATGCGCCGCGACAATCAAAGCGTGATGGGTCTTTGAGACTGAGCCCTTGTTGCATGTATTTGACCGCTTGTTGATGTTGATAGATGCGTTCCAATTCGGCTAGTTGAGTCTTATCATTGACGCCAGCTACTTCAAATTCATCCGTGGTAATAACCGAGGCGATGGCTTTGCCATCATCAACTGCAGATTTAATAATATCTGTTAAATAAAGCTCGCCTTGGGCATTATTTGCATCTAACCCAGAGAGATATTGTTTAAGTAGTTTAGTTTGCACCGCCATAATGCCAGTATTTACTTCACAAATTTTGAGCTGTTTATCACTTGCATCTTTTTGCTCAACGATAGCTTGAATGGCATTGTTCTGACGAATGATGCGACCATAGCCTGTTGGATTTTTTAGGTTGACTGATAGTAGCGCAACACCCGATGTTGTGCCGGCATTGATAAGTTGTTCTAAGGTTGTGTGTTGAATCAGCGGCACATCGCCATATAAAATTAGTGACATCGAGTCATCTTCAATATGTGGCGTGGCTTGCTGGACTGCATGTCCTGTTCCTAGTTGCTTCACTTGTTCAACCCAATGAATCGTATTGTCGTTGATACTTTGCTTAACTTGATCGCCCCCAAAGCCATAAACCACGTGAATGTGCTGGCTAATTAGTTTGGCTTGTTTAAGTACATGACCTAAGAGCGTGTTATTTGCCAAAGTTTGCAAGACTTTGGGTTTAGCCGAGTTCATGCGCGTACCTTTGCCCGCTGCAAGAATAATAGCGTGAATATTAGTCATTTAGAAGTCTTCAACAATCGGGTTTTGGTCAAGATAGCTTTCGGTAATGCCTGGGACAATAAAGCTAATGGTAGCAATAACCTGCCCGTCTTTACGTCCAACACTATAAGTAGCAGCACGCATTTTTAGCGGGGCGTTTTTAAAAATATCAGCAAAATTATGCGATTTTCTAGACTGTGTTACAAATTCTTCTTTACTGATAAAAGTGTACTTGATGTTATGATTTTGATAGGCTTCATTTTCAAAATCGGCAATCATTTGGGTAAACTCATTTTTATTAAAAGTGTTGGCGCTGACCTCGAGGATGTCGAATTTTTCTTGCCCATTTTCAATTAAAACCAAATCAAATTGGGTCTTAAGCACATGAAACATTTTTTTAACTTTGCTGACATCGCCCAAAGGCAGCATTAGCACAGTAGAAACAAGACGGTCGTTTAAAAATCGAAAGGCCAGCTCTGCTTCTTCACCTGCTAGAGAATGATTTTTTAAACATAAGGTGCCTTGTTCGTATCTGGCAGAGCAGTCTTCTAATGCGTGCGCTTTTTGTAAAAAAACCTTGGGCATGCCGACCACATATTGTTTATAAAGTCGAATCTGCTCGCTCGCAAGACTAGTGGTGGCCAGCGTTGCAAACAGAATTAAAAATAGGGCGCTTTTCATACAGATAAAATAGTTTTAACTTGGATCATATTGTAAACGCATAAGCCTTTAAATACAATAAAATTACACCCTATGAGTAACAATTGTTTCCACTGTGGGTTGGAGGTCACCAAGCACAATCGCATTCAAGCGAATATTGACCAAACATCACGGGATTTTTGCTGTGTTGGTTGTGCGAGTGTGTGTCAAACCATTCATCAAAGTGGATTGGGTGCCTTTTATACTCAGCAGACTAGTTCCATGCTACCTGCGGTAACTCTTGAATATCCACTTGAGTTCTATGACGCACCCGCTTTTCAACAGCCTTTTCTGGAGTCAACAGCTGAAAGCGAAAAGATCATTACCCTAATTAGTGATACCATTCATTGTGCAGCATGCGTATGGCTTATTGAAAAATCCATTGGCGCCTTGCCAGGGGTCAATTGGGTGCGTGCAAATTTAACCGACAAACGTATTCGATTAAGCTGGGATGAAAAAGAGATACAGCTTTCCAAAATTATGCAACGTTTGGCAGACTTAGGCTATAGCGCTATGCCATATGAGCAAAATCTCGTGGAGCAGCTTGCTAATAAGTCAAATAAGGCCATGCTTTATAAGATTGGATTTGCCGCCTTTACCATGATGAACCTACTGTGGATCTCTATCGCTTTATATACTGGCGCCAGTGAGGGTAAGTATCATCAATATTTTCAGTGGCTAGGCTTTGCGTTGGCAACACCGACGTTGTTTTACTCAGGTGCCGGATTTCTAAAAAGCGCCTATATCGGACTTAGAAACCGCTCGATGAATATGGATGTGCCGATTAGCATTGGCGCACTCACCACCTACTTTTACTCGGTCTATGTGCTACTTGGATTTTCTGCCAAAGGCGAAGTGTATTTTGATACGGTAGTGAATTTTATTTTTGTGATTTTGATCGGGCGTTATTTAGAAAATTCGGCAAAAAAGTCTTCTATCTCGGCCTCTAGCTCCTTACAACAACTACAGCCCAAAGTGGGTTTGGTTATCAAGGGTAGAAGCGAAATTATCACCCCGGTTAGTGCGATTAATATTAATGATCGAGTGTTGATCAGACCGGGTGAACGAATTCCAGTTGATGGTCAAGTATTATCAGGTATGAGTGAGACTGATGAGTCGCTACTCAGTGGTGAGTCTCAGCCCGTGGCAAAAGGGATAGGTGATGAGGTGTTTGCTGGCTCAGTTAATGGTCAGGGTGCTGTGGAAATATTGGTCACCAAAACACTTAAGCAGTCTGTATTGGGCAAGATTGTGAGTTTGGTTGAAAATACGCAACACAATAAAAGTGCCGTAGTTTGTAGTATTGATCGAATTATTCCGTATTTCGTTGGCGTGACCATATTTCTCGCGCTGACAACTTTTGTTTATTGGTATCCAGACGACTTTGATTTGGCCCTATTAAGCGCGACGAGTGTGCTGATTATCACTTGTCCTTGCGCTTTTGGGCTGGCAACACCCATGAGTATTGCGGTGGCAAGCGGTGCTGCGATTAAAGACAAAATGTTAATTAAGAATAGTGACACGTTTGAGGTTTTAAACCAGGTTGATTGGGTGGTCTTTGACAAAACAGGCACGCTTACACTAGGCGAATTCAAGGTTGAACAGATTGTTTGTTCTCCTGCTCAACCACAGACTAAAAAATCTGACTTGCTGCAAATTATGGCCAGTATTGAAAAATATTCAGAACATCCTTTGGCGCAAGCTATTGTGGATGAGAATCGTCACGATTTACTGATGGCGCATGACTTTCAATCTACACCAGGTCAAGGGATTAGTGCGAGTATTGATGGCGTTGTTTACAAAATTGGCAAATTATCATTTGTAGATAACAACCAACAAATGGATGTTGAGTTATTGAAAAGTTCGCAACAAATTGAAGCGCAAGGTGCTAGCTGTATATGGTGTTCAAGCAAAAACCAAGTGTTGGGGTTTGTGGCACTATCTGACCAAATTAAAGCAGATGCCAAGACTACGATTACTCAGTTGTTGAGCATGGGTAAGCAAGTAAGTGTTTTAAGCGGCGACAGCCAAGCAGTTACCCAAAAAGTGGCTGATTATTTAGGTATTAAGCATGTCATAGCGCAAGCCTTGCCAGAAGATAAAGCAAATTATATTAAACAGTTACAGCAACAACACCAAGTATTGATGATTGGTGATGGCGTGAATGATGCGCCGGCGCTGGTGCAAGCTGATACCAGTATGGCAATTGGCTCGGGCAGCGATGTATCGGTCAATCATGCAGACGTGGTATTGTTAAAGTCAACACTATCACCCATCTTGGCTATGATTACTTTAGCTCAGCGAACTAGCCAAACTATTAAACAAAACATTACTTTTGCTTTGTTGTACAACGCACTAATGGTGCCCTTAGCAATGATGGCCAAGGTGACACCGTTGTTTGCCGCTATTGTTATGCCGATTAGCTCGCTCATTGTGATTGGCAATGCAGCACGTCTGCGAAAGAAATAAAAAACAAACTGATAAAAAATAAAGCGCTATAGATGCAAATAGTATATAATTCGTTCTCTTTCGAGATTTAAACTTATATACAAACATGAAAACAGACATTCATCCTAATTATGACACCGTTAAAGTAATTTGCTCATGCGGTAACACATTCGATACTCGTTCAACAGTAGGCAAAGAAGAATTACACCTAGATGTATGTTCAAGCTGCCACCCTTTTTACACAGGTAAACAAAAAATTATGGACAGTGCTGGTCGTGTTGAGAAGTTCAAATCGCGTTTTGGTGCATTCAAGCGATAATCCTAACGGATTTAAACAAAAAGCCGCATTTATGCGGTTTTTTTATGCCCGATTGAATAGGATGCAAAGCTAAATATCGTTATAATTATGGTATTCAGTTTTTATCCTTAACCCTATGTCATTTGATTATATAAACGCCTTATTAAAAAAGCCCACAACACGCACGCCAATTTGGGTTATGCGTCAAGCAGGGCGCTATTTGCCTGAGTATCGAGCAACCCGTAAGCAAGCAGGCGATTTTATGAGTTTATGTAAGAATCCAGAGCTTGCCTGTGAAGTGACTATGCAGCCGATTGATCGTTTTGATTTGGACGCCGCTATTTTGTTTTCTGATATTCTTACCATTCCTGACGCGATGGGTTTAGGCTTATATTTTAGTGATGGCGAAGGACCAAAATTTAAACGACCAATTCAGACTTTGACAGATATTGAGGCCATTCCCGCAGAGGTTAATAACGATTTGACTTATGTATTTGACGCAGTTTCTACTATTAAATCTGCTTTGGCTACGCGTGCACCACTCATTGGTTTTAGCGGTAGCCCCTGGACTTTGGCCACTTATATGATTGAAGGTGGCAGTAGCAAAACTTTTGCCAAGATCAAGGCCATGCTATTTAACGAGCCACAAATGTTGCATTTATTGCTAGATAAACTCGCTAATAGCGTGATTGCTTATCTAGATCAGCAGGTGCAAAGTGGTGCTGATAGTCTGATGGTGTTTGATACTTGGGGCGGGGTTTTATCTAGACAAAACTATCTTGATTTTTCATTAAGCTACATGCAAAAAATTGTGAGCGGTGTTAAGGCCAAACACCCTCATACGCCAATCACTTTATTTAGTAAAAACGGCGGCAAGCATTTGAGTGAAATCTCCGCAACAGGTTGTGATGGCGTTGGTATTGATTGGACAGTAGAACTAGGAGAGGTTGAGCGCCAAATTGGCGATAAGGTCGCTATCCAAGGAAATTTAGATCCAGCAGTTATGTATGCCACACCGGAGATTATCAGAGCGGAAGTGAAGAAAGTATTAGATCAGTTCCAGGGCGATACTGGCCATATTTTTAATCTAGGCCACGGCATTACCCCAGATGTTGATCCTGAAAATATGAAAGTATTGGTAGATAGTGTGCACGAATTTAGCACCAAATAATTATGTCAAGATTATCATCAGTATTTGCCAATCTACCACAAGGCCATAAGGCTTTTATTCCTTTCATTACTGCAGGTGATAGTGGTTTAGACAACACTTATGAATTGATGCTGACTTTGGTTGCTAATGGTGCCAACGTAATTGAGCTTGGCGTGCCATTTTCTGATCCAATGGCCGACGGCCCCATGATTGCGAAATCGCACGAACGCGCGGTTGCACAAGGCGTAAGCTTGCGAGAAGTGCTTGCTTTGGTTAAGAGGTTTCGAGCTGTTGATAACACCACTGCCGTTGTATTGATGGGCTATCTGAATCCAATTGAAGTTTATGCGGCGCAAAGCAATACAGAAAAAAAAGGCTATGATGCATTTGCTGCAGATGCCAGTGCAAGTGGTGTGGATGGAGTATTGGTGGTGGATATGCCACCTGAAGAGGCGCATGATCTCAAGCAGAGTCTTGATGCGACAGGCGTTGATTTTATTTTCTTGGTAGCACCAACCACAAGCGATGCACGCATTGAATTTTTAGCAACAATCGCCTCGGGTTTTGTTTATTTTGTGTCGCTTAAAGGCGTGACAGGTGCGGGGCACTTGGATATTGACGCGGTTAAAAATAACCTCTCTAGAATTAGACGATATATTGATTTACCCGTGGGCGTGGGCTTTGGTATTAAAGATGCAAAAACGGCGAAGGCCATTTCTGAAAATGCCGATGCTGTAATTGTTGGTTCGTCATTGGTCGCATTTGTTGAACAATATGCAAATGATAAGACTAAAATGTTAGAAAGTGTTGGAAAATTAGCAAACGAAATTTCCTCCGCTATTAAATAATTAGAACAAGGACTTAGACATGAGCTGGCTAGAAAAAATCCTACCCTCAATTACGAATGTTGTTAAAAAAAATATTCCTGAAGGCTTGTGGAGTAAGTGTCCAAAATGTGAAGCAACGCTTTATGTTGAAGAGCTAAAAGAAGCGGTTTATGTTTGTCCAAAATGTGATTATCACATGCGTATTTCAGCTAGAGTGCGCCTTGAAAGTTTTTTAGACGAAGAGGGTCAAGAGGAAATCGCACCCAATTTGGTTGCTGTTGACCCTTTAAAGTTTAAAGATCAGAAAAAATATAAAGATCGTTATTTGCAAGCTCAAAAGTCCACTAACGAAAAAGATGCGCTAGTGGTTAAAAAAGGCACTCTAAAAGGGTTGCCTGTTGTTGCCGCCGCCTTTGAGTTTAAATTTATGGGCGGCTCAATGGGTTCTGTAGTGGGTGAGAAGTTTGTTCGCGCCGCTCAAGAAAGTATTAATACCAACACGCCCCTTATTTGTTTTTCTGCATCAGGCGGTGCACGTATGCAAGAAGGCTTGTTCTCGCTCATGCAAATGAGCAAAACTTCGTTGATGGTAAAACTGTTAAGCGATAAAAAAGTACCGTTTATTTCCATCTTGACCGACCCAACTATGGGCGGTGTTTCAGCCAGTTTTGCAATGTTGGGCGATGTTCACATTGCCGAGCCAAATGCTTTAATTGGCTTTGCAGGCCCTAGAGTGGTTGAGCAAACTGTGCGCGAAGAACTGCCTGAGGGTTTTCAGCGTAGTGAGTTTTTGCTAGAAAAAGGTGCGATTGATTTAATCGTTCATCGTCATGAATTACGCCAGCAAGTACACACTCTATTAAGCGCAATGACGTTTAATAATGGCTAATTACACGATTCATTACAAACTCAGCCATGCAAATGGCGCTCTGGTAGATGAAGCTTGGGACGAACCCTT
>JAHZJR010000025.1 GCA_022600805.1 Pseudomonadota bacterium | reverse complement strand
TTATTTGGCTCTGATGAACGCATTGAAGATCATTGCACGATTATTGACTCATTAGAACTCTCTAAACAACAACGCCCTGGCACACTCCACAACCTTGATTCTTTGTGTCGTCGCTTTGAAATTGATGCCAGCGCAAGAACTGTTCATGGCGCCCTACTTGACGCGCAAATCCTTGCACAAGTTTATTTGGCTATGACTGGCGGGCAGTCAACTTTGTTTAGCAATGAGCAAGCTACAACTGACAACAGCTCTGATAATCATGAAATTATTCGAGTAAGTCAAAATGCAGGTAAAGTTAAAGTTGTATCTGCAACCAAACAAGAACTAGAACTGCACAACAACTATTTTTCTAACGCATAAACAACTAGGGACAACATGATCTACCAAGATTTAAGAGAATTTATTAACGAGCTAGAAAATTGTGGCGAACTAAAACGCATTACCACTGAAGTGGATTCTAATTTAGAAATTACTGAAATTTGCCGTCGAACTTTAGACCAGCAAGGTCCTGCTTTGTTATTTGAAAATGTTAAAGGTCACAATATGCCTGTATTGGCTAATTTATTTGGCACCACTGGACGTGTTGCTTCTGCCATGGGACAAGAAGATTTAGCTGCACTTCGTGAATTGGGCAAACTACTTGCTGAGCTTAAACAGCCTGAGCCACCTAAAGGCCTAAAAGATGCAATTGAAAAACTTCCAACACTAAAAAAAGTACTTAATATGCCGGTTAAATCGGTTAAAAAAGGTCAGTGTCAAGAGGTGATTATCGAGGGTGATGAAGTGGATCTATCAACACTACCTATTCAAACTTGCTGGCCAGGTGATGTTGCGCCATTAGTTACTTGGGGATTAACCATCACTAAAGGGCCTTTGAAAAAGCGTCAAAATTTAGGTATCTATCGTCAGCAAGTTATTGGCAAAAATAAACTTATTATGCGCTGGCTATCGCACCGTGGCGGTGCGCTTGATTTTAAAGATTGGTGTGAGCAAAATCCGGGCGAACCTTATCCAGTATCTGTGGCGATTGGCGCCGATCCTGCCACTACCTTGGCAGCGGTTACCCCAATTCCTGACAGTTTGAGTGAATACGCATTTGCCGGATTATTACGTGGCAAAAAAACTAAAGTATGCACCTGTATTGGTAACGATTTACAAGTGCCCGAAAATGCCGAAATTATTCTTGAAGGCGTTATTTACCCAGAAGAAATGGCTGACGAAGGCCCGTATGGTGACCACACAGGTTACTACAATGAGGTTGAGCGCTTCCCCGTATTCACGGTAGAACGTATCACGCATCGAAAAAATCCTATTTATCATTCCACTTATACGGGCAAACCAATTGACGAACCCGCTGTTTTAGGCGTGGCGCTTAACGAGGTATTTGTTCCTTTATTGCAGCAACAATACCCAGAAATTACTGATTTTTACTTGCCACCAGAAGCCTGCTCCTACCGCATGGCCGTGGTTAGTATTAAAAAACAATACCCAGGTCATGCCAAACGGGTGATGATGGGCGTTTGGTCATTCTTACGTCAATTCATGTACACCAAATTTGTGATTGTTGTCGATGATGATATCGACGTTAAAGATTGGAAAGAAGTTATTTGGGCCATGACCACGCGAGTAGACCCTACCCGTGACACCACATTGATCGACAACACCCCGATTGATTATCTAGATTTTGCCTCACCTGTTTCTGGACTTGGCTCCAAGATGGGTATCGATGCCACCAACAAACTCCCTGGAGAGACAGATCGGGAGTGGGGTACGCCAATTGTGATGGATAAAGATGTCATTCAAAGAGTAGATGACATTTGGTCAGATTTAAAGATTGATTAATTACAAAAAATCCTGAATTAACTATTTACAATTCAGCTTAACAAAGTATAATTCTTTTTTTTCGGAGTATAGCGCAGTTTGGTAGCGTATCTGGTTTGGGACCAGGTGGTCGGGGGTTCAAATCCCTCTACTCCGACCATATTATAAATTTGCTCATAAGCTTTTGAAAAATCCTGATGGATTTCAGTAGCAAAACACCTATTTTAGGTTTATGCGCCCTTAGCTCAGCTGGATAGAGCAACGGCCTTCTAAGCCGTAGGTCACACGTTCGAATCGTGTAGGGCGTACCAAGTTTATGGCGGGAATAGCTCAGTTGGTAGAGCCCCGGATTGTGATTCCGGTTGTCGCGGGTTCAAGCCCCGTTTCTCGCCCCACTACTCTTAAGGTCTTCGGACCTTATCCTTACTTCATATTTAAACCTCTTCAACCTTTCCGTACACTTTTGCGTACAGTTGATAGGAGTTTTCTATGGCTACAATTCAAAAAATAAGGCGTACCCACGATATTGCCTATCGTGTTCTCATACGACAAGCCAACACCAAACCAATAACTAAAACATTTAATTCTAAAAGTTTGGCTGTTCAGTTTGTTAATAATATTGAAAGTAATCGATTAAAGTTAGTCACATACAATGATGATAAACTTAAGACTAAACTCTCAACTGTAATTAATAAGTATATGGAGTATGAGTACAAAGGATCGAGACCTCAAGATGAGTTTCGAAAACTATCCTTTTGGATTTCTAATTTAGGAAGTAAGCAAATCAGAGATATCTCTAGAGCCGATATTAGCTCCACCCTATCCAACCTACCTAGTAAACTATCTAACTCAACTATCAACAGATACAAGGCATCTATATCCGTTGTATTATCATATGCCTGTAGAGAATATAATCTTTCAGAAAACCCTGTTGTTCACGTTCGCTCCTTACCAGAGCCTAGAGGTGTTGTAAGGTTCTTATCAGATGATGAAAGAAGTCGTCTATTTGAGTCTTGTAAAGCTTCTCAGTGGTCTAAGATGTACCCGTTAGTATTGATGGCAATAACAACTGGGGCACGTAAAGGCGAGCTTCTTAATCTTAGGTTTGATGATATAGATTTTGACAGACAAACTGCCTACGTTAAGACCAGTAAGAATGGACAGCCAAGAGTACTGCCACTAACAGATGAAGTGACAACTGAACTGAGCAGGCTCAATAATCAAGAAGCAACATTAATCTTTAATTCTGAAATTGTTCCTGATAAGCCAATGTGCTTTGCCAAGCAGTGGAAGAGAGTCTTAAAAAATGCCGAAGTTAATAATTTTAGGTTTCACGACTTAAGGCATACAACAGCTTCATATCTAGCTCAAAATGGGGCTTCACTGTTGGAAATTGCTGACGTTTTAGGTCATAAACAAATTCAAATGACACAGAGGTACGCCCACTTATGTATTGATCATAAGTCCAGGCTTATTAACAGGACGATGAGTAATATGTGATGTATTAAAGGCTCGTCTTTGGCAACTCTCGGGGGGTGTTCAAAACTATCCAAGGGGTGCCCTTACAGTAGATAAGCAGTACTCATCGACCACTACAGCTGCAACCATTGATATGACAGGTAATTAGTGGATTAGAATGGTGTCCTTAGGAGCCCTAGGATGCCCATATAGAGCTGGCTTGATAATGACCTTAAATGGCTTTGTGTAGGGCTTTATAAGGGGCTTGTAGTGGCCTTTAATCACAAGCCAGGCTAAGGATATAAATAAGCTTTTGACCGGTGTTAGTTAACGTGACTAATAGTCCGTATCTGGCTCTTATGATCAAGCCAAGAGAAGGATCTTATCAGCTGAATCAACCTTAGTTCTGGCTAAACATTAACTCCTTTCGGATCCAAACCTTCCTATTATTCAGATCACTAAGGAATGGGATGCATTGTTAACAGAAGGTCCCTTTATCCTCTAAAGGGTTAATATAGAAGATAAAGGGACCTTCTGTTGCAACCCTTACAATTAAAGTAAGACAAACTTATACTTTGATCTTGTGGGGCAGTCTAGGGTCCTATATGTCACATACTGAGATTTGCATCAGTAGGCCTTATATGGAGGTTAGGGTCTTTACAAGGTAGAGGTTTCCTCCTTCCTTGGTTATTTCATACCCAAGCTCTTCGAGCTTATAACTGATAAACTTCTTATCATTCTTTATTCGTCCATTAATCCCCTTCTTCTCTTTGTCAGTTGATTGGGCACACTTGTGAATATCAGAAACCTTAATTCTATCTTGGTTGGTATCAATACAGTCTAAAAATAACTGATCAGACTTATTGATATTTCCAGTGTAGCCCTTAGAGGGCTTTGTGAAGCTCATCATATGACCCGAATCAAGCTCTTCAATAGATACACCAGGCATCTCAGATCTTAGTGCGGATTCTATTATGCTATTAAGGGTCTTATTGTTCCCCATCATTAACGTTACTTTCATCTCTGGAGCTTTGCCATCTTCAATTTTCCTGCACCTTCCTCTATTAATCATTTGAACTATGTCAGCAGCTATATGATGATATTTAAATGTTGATACGTCCTCTTTAAGTGCTTTTGAGTCTTTATTTCTGAATTGATAAAGACTGTCTAAATATATTAAAGCAGGCCTGTAATAGATTCCGTAAATAACAATATGCAAACAATCTTGATGATCGTTGATTCCATTTAGACTTCCAAAATTGTAAAGATACTTTTCTTCAGAGTGCTTACAAAGATCTTTAAAGGTGAATACAGCAAATTCATCTTGGCTAAACTCATCCATCATTACTTCTCTTGCAATGTTACCTAGATGAAGTGTGTGCAAATCAGCGTCATTTTTATCAACCATTCCACTCTTACCAAGCCCACTTCTAGAGTCTGAACACTTCATTTCCACAGTTACATTTGAGTAGTCTTTTACAGTTGGCAGCTCTATGAGCTTAGCCTTAGGAAGATACTTATATACCTTATTAACCCTGGCTGTAGCGTCAAGCACTATTAATGATCTATTTGGCAATTCCAATGAAGATGCGTTGTATGCTGTTGTTTTCCCAGATGTATATTTGTACAAGCTATCATTCAACAACTGCTTTAATTCATTCATCCAGCCGACTAATTTCCAGTCATCTTTGACTGTTTTAACAGCCCCTTTCATATCAAACAACTTAACTACTTCAGTAAGATCAATACCTAGGTGTTTGGCCAAACTCTTGATTAGCTTAGACTTATCTCCAATGATTTCTCTACTTGCCACATCTCCAAACAGGTTTTCAAAGTTGTCTTCTAAATAACCTACAAGACCAAACTCATTAACTAATGTACTTCTATTTGGGTACAAGGCAGCCCCAATCTTGTTTAATTGGCCTTTAGTTACTTGTACACTCCTAACAAGCTCAATAGACTCATCAATGATAATAATTGGCCTATCATTACCTTTATAACTCATCACTTGCTTATAGATGCCACTAGAACTAGATTTTAGATGGTGGTGCCTAATAAAGTATTCGTGACTAATGATTACTGTTTGGCATTGTTCCAACTGACTTTCATTTCTATACCTCCTGACCTTAGAGTCAGTGTTATAAGCTACAGCGGCTTCATTGTCACCACTCCATTCATTTATTTGATTAGCAAGCTTATCAGCCTCTTTGTTGAGTCTGGTAACAATAAGCATACCGGGGCCATTCTTAAACTGCCTACTTAGCTTTGCTGCATACCATTGAGCACATTGAGTTTTTCCACTTCCAGTAACTGCAGGAATAACCGAATATTCAACTTCAGAGTTGTTAATGTTTTTTAGGCAAGAATCATTAAGGGTTTTAAAGATGGTCGTCCACTGATCGATTAATTCAGGTGATGATGTGTTGCCATAGGCCTCCCATTGAAGAGAGAATGATTGCGCTAGAGTAACTGGGTTTGGTAGATTAAGTGTCAAAATATTCATTTTTTGTTATAAGTAGAGTATTTTGCACCAAACATACTTAGTTTGGCTTTTTAAATGTATGACAAATTAATCGACTCACCCTTCTATCAACTCAAATTCATTCGATGATCACTTCCTTCTCTATTCCGCCACTGTACTCGTAAGCCAGCTCATTATCAAGCAGCTCCTGCTCGGGGCAAAATATCTACTATAGATCAATATATTAATTTGACTTATTTAAAGGAGGTTAAGTGTTAGTTTTATCCAAATGAAAGAACTTGATAACAGCTAAACTTGTCAAAAGGAATAAACTGCCGCCAACAATATCACCAGGCAAAAAGGTTAATAAGAACTGAGTCGGTCCACCATTAAACCAGCTTATAGCAGCATCACTAAAAGGGTAGGAGAAATAGACTATAAATTTACCAACAGTATTTATCAGTCCCGCAAAAATACATAAAAATAATAAATGTCTAATTGAAGTATTTGGAAAATCTTTAAAGTTAGCAAGTCTAAATTTTTCAATTAAATATATTGCCAGCAATGGACCCAAGACACCAACAATTGTATATCCAACTAAAATATAGTTTTTGAGCTCATTGTAAATTCCTGACAAAATAATAGCAGCAAAAATACCTAATATAGCTTTTTTACCATATAGCAAATAACTCAATAGTGCCGCTCCAATTGGTAAATATAAAAGAGAGCCTACAGTGAGATTGAAGTCTTTAGTAAAGAAAAGAATATTTTGAAATGCCTCTATATCAAATATAACATTATGCAGAGAATAAGCCAGATATAAGAAAAGAAAAGATTTAATGTTTATTATAAGAGTAGTCATTTTAATTATTAAACGAAGAGTTGAATTTTGAAAGGATATGAGGGATTATTTTCAATACGGCATAGATTAAAATTAAACCGCCAAGAGTATGAGATATGAAATACTTTCCTACAAATGTGGCTGCATTAATCTCTATATCAGTGAATTCTGCAATAAAAGTATATTTAAAAATACTTGAGAAAAGTGTGGTGAATATTACTAAAAAAACTATATGGCGAAAGTCTATATTTGTTAGGTCTTTGAAATTAGATACTTTAGTAAAATTCATTAAATAGACAGCGCCAACTGGTACAAAGGTGTGAATCAAAGAGAATACCAGCGCCCCTTCAATATCAACAACGAAAGGGGCGTAATTAAGTACGATGAGAAAGAACACAATCATAAACCCAGGAATTACTGCAAAGCCAAAAATCAATAAAAGAAGGATTTTCCCACCCATTATAAATTTTAAATATGCATTAAAATATCCAGGGGCATCGCCTAATAAAATAGTTAAAGAAAACAGTACGGCTATAGTGACTACTACAATTAGATTAATCTTAATAAGTTTTACAAATAAGTCCACTTAGTATTATTTAATATAGACTAAAAACTTGCTTCTTTTATCTTCTGATGACACAACTTGTTTAATGAATTTGTAATCAATAAGTGCATTTACCGCTCTCTTAATTGATGAAAGTGAATATTTTCTGAAATAGTCTGTCTTGGTGATTGAGGTAATTGTTGCATTGTTAGCAGATGCGATAAATTCCAGAACTGATTTTTCAAGGTTAGAAAATTCATTAATGCCCATTTCCTGCTCGAACTTATCAAGTGATTTACGCATTTTAAATAGATTATCAAATTCTTCCATATCGCCTCTATATCTAAGCTTAAAAAATATTTATTATAGCATAGGTTGAGCTATTATCCTGATGGCGATAAACAGCTAGA
>JAHZJR010000082.1 GCA_022600805.1 Pseudomonadota bacterium | reverse complement strand
TTTACTATTTAGTCTTTTTGAAAAGTTGTTCATATTTATTAACAGTTAAATTCTACACCTCGTTCTAGGGACTTATGAGGAAGTTAGAAACATCGGAAATACTTATTACATCATAGGGGGGCCTGGGGGGACTTAATTACTTAGACATAGAAATACTAGTTATTTATTCTAGCTAAAAATAATTATAGAGATATTTGACTTTTCGTAATTTCTGTGATATTTATTAGTATAACAAATACAAATTAATATTATGAATAACAAAAGAAAATTAGCGTACATGCGCTACAAGCAATTAAAGACTCAAAACATTGGTAATACTACCATAACCACTCCCCAACCTACAAGAGGTAGAAATGTTAGACAAGATGAAATATATTCTGATATGTGTGACCGTGTAGGGGATATGATTGAAGATAAGATGATAGACTTATCAAGATGGAATGGAGAAGGAAGCATATTTAAATATGCACAACTGGTTGACTAACTCACTTTAAAGGTTTCTATTCATTAAGTCAACCATAAGGGTAATCATAACGATGGTTACCCTTTTTTATTTAGTCATAGTTCAATATTCTTATATTTAAGAATGTATTTGATTAGGGGGAGGGGTTTCTTTATATTCATAATATACTTTTTTGCAAGTAAGTTCTAATACCCTCCCCCATTTTTCTATTTAATAGTATGGGTATGACAAAAAGCAACAAAGAATCACCTCTACATTTAATATGGAGAGATTTCAATAATATTACGTTAGATGATTATATGATGGTAAGAACCTTTTTTAAGAATATAGGTTACGATACCAACGTTAATATTAATAAACAGTTTTGCAAGAAATACGGTTTAGAATACAAATCTCATAATTAATTCATTGGGTTAGGGTTGTCAGGTAGATTGTCACCACAACCATATGGTTTTGGAATATATACCCCATGAAAGTAAGGATTGTTCTTATTGGGCATCATACCATCTGTACCAGGGTTTGTATACTCAGGGAACTGTTCTTGATTGTCTCTAATGTATTCTCTTGTCCTCTCAGCGTAGAACTGAGCTGTATCTTGTATTGACCCCCTAACATATTTTAATGACGTTAAATCAGTTGCATTTGACTCTTCACTTGTTGGGTTCATTACAGCCTTATTCTTTATCTTATAGTTCAATGAGGGGAATGCAAGATAGACAGCATAGTTTGCAAGTGTTGGTGCAATGTAATCATCCAATAGAGTTTGATAATAACCACTAACTGTATCACCTGTAATTTTATTTTTCATTGCCTGATAAAATGTAGTGCCCATAATATCTTGAATATAAATGTCTTGAGATTGAACAACAAATGGTGTTAGTTCATCTGGCTCAACATTTGCATGTACCGCAGTTAATTTCTTTAATCTTGCTTCTGATATGAATAATACGTAACTCATTCTTCTATTGTTGTTTCAAAGTCTAATGTTGATGGTATAACTTGAATATTAACATTCATCCCCATACCGCTTAATATTTTCTGAAGGTTCTTATTAACAGTTTTTACCTTTGGTTCTATAACCGTATTCATATAGTGTACATACGCCACAGTCATTTCCTGTGCATTGTTACCTAAACCACTTGCCCCTTCAACTGTTAGTCCTACAAGTCTTGGTGAACTGATACGGTGAGCAGATAGTATACGACTTGCAATCCTCGTTTCTAAGACAACATAATAGTCATCGTTAGCACTATCTATGGTTGATATCTGTGGAGCTAATTCTTGACCGTCTGAGAAGGTTAGGAATAGTTTACCAGCATTCTGTTCTGATGCAAATGCTTCATTCAAATCTCTATGTAGAGTTCTCATCTCATCAGGACTTGGTTCACCATTGGGGAAGTTAATGATAAGACCTGGTGACATTCCATTAGAAATGTTACTGTTATGGAAAACACTTATTCTACCATCGAGATTAATGTCATTAACCGCACCAATGTAATCAGGTAAAGGGTAGAGCTCAACACCTGGTGAGTACTGATAACAATAATATACTTGAGATGCATTATCTCCTTTAGTATTTGTTTTATCATATTTTGGATATTCTACTGGTTTATACTTTCTTGTGTTAGCCCAATTTGATGAGTAGTAATAATGTGTAACCTCATCGTCTTCATCTTTCTTACCACTTCTAATATTATCAAATGGTAAGTGATATATCTCAGCAATTTTATCTCCACCTCTTGACCATATTACATTCAAAGAAAAACCTCCAAACAATAGGAAGTCATAACTAATCTTTCTATATATATCCTCAAGGGTTTCTTCATCTCTGTTTACATAATTGTCACCAATCATTTCAATACCTTCACCAATCATTGCATCTAATTGAGAATTAACACATGTATTGTGTATTGCACTTGATTGATATAATTCAATTAATTTTTGTGGGTATAGGTTGTCTTCACCATAACTTACCCAATCTTTACCTCTTACTTCTCTAAAGATAGGTAAATCAATTGCTGATAGATTTATTACTTTTATATTGTTCATTGTCTATAGTATATAAATTCTGCACCGTCTTCTTGTACTCTAGTGCCTTTATTCACATCGTAAATTGTTGAGTCATTCCAATCGTTCACTACTTTACATAATGTAGATAAAATAGGTTTGTTTATAACAGGGAATAAATTACTTGCTCTAAGTTCCAATGTGTAATAACCTGTTATATCTGTTTTACCATAAAAACTTGGATTATTTGCATATGGAAAGTCTGTTTTATCCCAACTCAAACTTAGATAACTATCATTGTCATCAACAACAAATCCTTGAATATATAATATATTACCATCCCACCAATTATTAGTTGTTGACAGAGTATTAGTTAAATACATATTTGAATAATTGCTTTTAAAACTTAAAAAATAGTTCTCTTGTTTGAAGTCTACACTACTACTACCTTTTCTAAAAACAATGTTTCTGCTGTCATCTGCAAGATTAAATATCATATTTGCTTTGTTTTACACCCATAAATATAGTTTATGCAACAAATGGCAAGAAAAAAGGGAACAACTACGTTCCCCTTTTCCAATCTATATAGAAGTAATCCCTTAACTAATGTTAAGTTCATACATGGGTTGTGGTGATAAACCAGTCGCTTCAATGGTGATACCACTACGGTCACCAAATGCAGTTCCTGTCTCACTGGTACTAGCGGTTACAATAGCACCACTTGCATTACCCAATATCCAATATCTATCATTCTGGTCAAGTACAATAACAACAAGTCTTGTGTTCTGACCTAAGATGTTGAGAGTGTCTAACTTCTCTCCCTCTAAGGTGTTCACAACGAAACTAAGAACACTTGTATAGAATGCTGTTCCGTTTTCCTCACTAAACGCACCGGTCTCACTTAGAGACGCAGATTGTCTTGGTTGTTGGAATTCGAACATTCCACTTGTAGTTAAGTCTGCAACGGATGTAATATTGATGGTACCACCTTGAGCGGTAACACCTGTAATCACACCATTCGCTTCACCAGAGATAGTTATTGCCTGTCCTGTTGTTGAGCCGATATAAACCGACTTTACGCCGCCCAATGAAGTGCGACAATCTAAAGTTACTCCAG
>JAHZJR010000085.1 GCA_022600805.1 Pseudomonadota bacterium | reverse complement strand
TTAGTCTTTTTACCTTTATTTGGTTCAATAGCTGCTGGTTTCTTTGGCTTTTTTATTGGGTCTCAAGGTGCAGGATTTGTTACAATTTTGTGCTTAGGCCTTACTTTTTTATTATCATGCTTTGCTTTTTATGAAGTGGCTTTAGCAGGTTCTCCATGTTTCATACAGGTTATGCCTTGGTTTGATTCAGAACTTTTTAGTTTTGCTTGGGGTTTCCAATTTGATAGTTTAACTGCAATTATGTTAATTGTAGTTACTTTTATTTCATTTTTAGTTCACTTGTATTCTACAGAATATATGAGCCATGATCCACACCTACCGAGATTTATGTCATATCTATCACTTTTTACATTTTTCATGCTTATTCTTGTAACTGCAGATAACTTCATTCAAATGTTTGTTGGTTGGGAAGGAGTTGGTTTGTGTTCATATTTACTAATTAATTTTTGGTTTACACGAATACAAGCAAATAAAGCTGCAATTAAAGCAATGTTTATGAATCGTATTGGTGATTTTGGTCTTGCTTTAGGTATTTTTTGTATATTCGTAACTTTTGGGGCAGTTGATTATTCTACTGTTTTTGCGTTAGCTCCTTACTACATAAATGATACTATTAATTTTTTAAATACTGATTTTGGTTTGTTAGATTTAGTAGGTATTTTACTTTTTATAGGAGCTGTGGGTAAATCTGCCCAATTGGGACTTCATACATGGTTACCTGATGCAATGGAAGGTCCAACTCCAGTATCAGCTTTAATTCATGCGGCAACCATGGTAACTGCCGGAGTATTTTTAATAGCGAGATGTTCACCTTTGTTTGAATACGCTCCAGGTGCTTTATCTGTTGTTACCGTTGTTGGTGCAATGACTGCTTTCTTCGCTGCAAGTACCGGTTTACTTCAGAATGATATGAAAAAAGTAATTGCATATTCTACATGTAGTCAGTTAGGTTATATGATCTTTGCTTGCGGTCTTTCAAATTACCATGTCGGTGTTTTTCATTTAGCAAATCACGCGTTTTTTAAAGCTCTTTTATTTTTAGGCGCTGGTTGTGTTATTCATGCAGTAGGTGATGAGCAAGATATGCGAAAAATGGGTGGGCTTTCGAAGATTATGCCTTTTACATATGGTATGATGCTTGTCGGCTCTTTTTCTTTAATGGGTTTTCCTTTTTTAACAGGATTCTACTCAAAAGATGTTATTTTAGAAGTAGCTTATGGAAAATACTCTACTCCGGGTCACTTTGCTTATGTCTTAGGTACTTTGGCTGCATTTTTAACAGCTTTTTACTCAATGAGATTACTTTACCTAACTTTTCTTTCAAAACCTAATGGTTACCGTGTATTAATTCTTAACGCTCATGAAGCGCCTTGGAGAATGGCATTACCATTATTTATTTTAGTGATTCCTAGTATATTTATTGGGTATCTTACTAAAGATATGATTATAGGATTAGGTACAAACTTTTGGCAGGGAGCTATATATATTCAACCTAAAAATTTTAATATAATTGATGCTGAGCATATACCTCAAGCTGCGAAACTTTTACCTGTGTGTCTATCTATTTTAGGTGCATTAACTTCGTATCTTCTGTATTCATATGGTTCTCAAAGCCTTTACATGTTAAAAACCTCTCCTTTAGGTTTAAAATTTTATACTTTCTTAAATCGTAAATGGTTTTTTGACAAAGTTTATAATGAGATTATTGGTCAATTTTTCCTATATGCTGCTTATCATTTAACTTATAAACAAGTTGATCGTGGACTTATTGAGTCTTTAGGTCCATTTGGGTTAACTCGATTGGTTTCAAAAATAGCTTTGAGTCTAAAAGTTCTTCAAACAGGTTTCTTTTATCACTATACTTTAGCTATGGTTTTAAGTTTAATTTCATTTTTAGCTTATTTCCGTTTGGAAAATTCAACTTTCTTGTTACTGGCCGATGCAAGACTGTGGTTCCTGTTTATAGTTGCCATTTTCTTTATCAATACAGACTTTAAAAACCAAAAAAATAAAAATTAAAAAATAAAATTCATGAATTTTGAAAATTTAAAAAAAAAATTCTTACAACTTTGTTATCTTATTGTTGGTACTTACATAGGATATAAAGCCTTTCTCTTGATCTTAAAATATTGTATAGAAGCAGATCTTATCATTATTAACGATCCAGGTTTATGGTGTGTCCTTTTTGTAGGGGCTTTTTTCCTTTTTATGTACGAGGATGAGCTAAATTTCAAGCAGCACGATGATAAAGACAACCAAACCCCCAAGTGATACAAAATGAAACATTAATTCGCGTAACTGATAATTCAGGTGCTAAAAAGGTTAAATGCATTAAAGTTTTAGGTGGATTCCGACGAAAATTTGCTAATCTTGGTGATCTTATTGTTGTTTCTATTAGAAGAGTAAAACAACATAAGAAAAAAAAGATTAAAGTCAAAGAAGGTGAGGTTGTCCATGCTCTTGTTGTTCGAACAAAAGCAAAACTTGTTCGTCAAAATTCGACACATCTAAAATGTCAAGAAAATTCGGTTGTTTTAATTACAAATAAAAACAAACCTATTGCAACAAGAATTTTAGGGCCAGTACCTAAAGAATTAAGACACTCCAAATTTATGAAGGTAGCTTCTTTATCTGCGGGTTTTATTTAAATTATAATGTATACTTTTAAATATTATTATGATAATGTTTTAAAACAAGATTTCTTAACAAAATTTGATTATGAAAATGCTCATAAAATCCCCTTTTTGAATAAGGTGGTTCTTAGTTTTGGGGTATCACAATCAACTTTAAGAAATTTGCTACCTTCGTTAGCTGCTATACTTCTAGTGTCTTCTCAAAAGCCTTGTATGGTTATTTC
>JAHZJR010000143.1 GCA_022600805.1 Pseudomonadota bacterium | reverse complement strand
GTTATGAAAAACAAAAAATGGCATAAAAAATCGATTAGTTTATGGATATTCAGAAGCACATCAGAAAAGTTTGAGGAAAAAATCAAAAAATACTGGTTAATAATTATTGTTCAATGTGTATACAAAAACATTTTCGGTGACCTCTCGTGAATGAGGAAACAACACAACATGTCAAGAAGAGAAAGATCGGGGATAACCACATCACCAAATTTGCAACTGCTTGGACTTTATCGGGACATGTTGGGATGGCGAAATCCATGGAGTTGTTATAGACAGGGGGTACCGACATACATTCCGGGGTGAGGAGGTTGGAACAGGTATACAACACACCATCCACCAAGATTTGTGTACAGTTCATACTTGTTCGGGTCTGGACGCGATAATGTTGTTCCTCTTGACTTGTCGACTCTTCTTCCAACAAGTAAGCATACGTTTCCCAGACAAATGCTGCGGGTACCCACAAATAGGGCTGGTGGTCCTGTATGAATGGAAAAGATTTGGACGGCAACCTGAGCAGCCACAAAGGACGTAGAAGAAAACGATATGGAAGAACAACAACAAAGAGAATCCAATCGTCGCATAATCAGTCCAGGGGTTCGTCTCGTTGCAATAACTCTCGATTTCGGAGGACAATACTGAAGGTTTGTACATGCCTTGACACTGATGAATGATTTGCGGGCTGCAATAAAACCAACCGCCGTTGAATATAAACATTTGACACTGTTCCATCCTTGAATTTGTTGATCTGTGTTTTGGGTTTGAAAAGTGAATAAATGTCTTCTAAAAATGATTTTTGAGTTTGTGGGTATGTTTTTTGAAGTAAGGGAGGTGCCGTTGTTTTTCCTTCACCAAGTTCAAATAGAAATAACACTAGTGATGTCAACGTATACACTTCATTGCACTTCACACCCCAAATAATTTTTAGTTATTAGCGTAATTTTTGAATGTTTCTACCCCAGTGGTCATATATCTAAAAACTGGAAATTGTTGGCGATTGATGTCGTTTTTTCACTAGATCTCGGCGTGTATCTTGAAAACTCTGTTCTTGGAAAAGTCTGTGCCAAAAAAAATGAAAAGGAAGACTTTTTGGAAAAGTGTCGTAAATCTATAAAACCAAATCCGAAACTCTGAAAATCCTCAAATATCCTAAAAATATTCAACAAATTGACAAACATTATGAGGACTCACCGTGCACGATGGGAAACATATGATATCGCGAACCTTAACATCGGTGCATGCAGAAAGGGACAATTCGGAAGGACGGCATACATCAAAACCAAGAACAACGAAGGAGAAGATGGGTTCGATTTTGAACATCAGGGTCCGATTCTGCGTGCACATTCCGGCCTGGTCAAGAAAACATTCAAAGGCGGCAGTGTCTCGTACGTTGTGAAGTTCAGCCTTCCAGGAATGCGCGGGGACCCTGATAAAGGATGGGAGAACGTGCTCTGTCCCGACGAAGGACTCTTGGGGTACGCCAAGTTCGTTGAGTCACTCGACAAGAAAATCATGCAAAACTTTGTAGAAAATTCTGAGGCATGGTTCGGCAAAGTACGTAATGAAGTTTGGGTGAAAGACGAGTACCGTGCACTTCTATGGAAAAGCAGTGAACCCGATCTGTACTCGCCTACGATTGAAGGGAAACTACTTATGAACGGAAGCGATATCAGCATGACCATCTTTGACGTGAAAGGCAACAAGTACAACCCGGAAGACCTGCTTGAACCTTTCTATGCAATCCCGATCTTCCAACTCAAAACCGTATCCGTAGGTCAAGCCATTGGAACCAAATTTGTCATCACCCAACTCGTGGTCGTGCCTGATCATGTACCTATGACTACCCCTGTTGAAGGTCCGAAAGAGATGGTGGTGGATCTTTCTTTCATGGATACGTCCGAATAAACTAATTTTCTCACAGTAAGAATAAATCCAAATTAGATATCGAAAATGACTGTGACTCTAGTGAAGAATACTTTTGCTGCAGATCCGACGGAAGACTTGATCATCAAATCCGGAGATGGAAACGGAACAGGAGATGGCGGAGTGCTGAATATATCGGCATCGGATGCTAATGGTGCAGGTGGGATCGGAGGTGATATCATCCTTAAAACCGGTATGTCTACATCTGCTGTACCAGGAAAGATCTCTTTCGTGACGAACGGAATCACGTACATATGGCCATCTACCCCCCCTGACTCGAATGACATGATTTTAGCTGTCTCAGGGGTGAGCGGTAATGTAGTTGATCTCGAGTGGCGTGTATCACCTGTGCAACCAAAACAGTATTTCTTCGCCACGTGCTCTTATACCTCCTTCTCTGCACCTGGATTGTATTTACCGTTCGAAAACCAGGTCCAAGCACGAGGAATCACCGTTTCAAACACAACGATCAACCTACAACCAAACCGATTATACATGATCTATCTTTGTATTTGTGCGACAGAAGTCAACGACCAATTTCAAATAGCTCTAGCAAATACGGCCAATGGAGATCGGATCAGTGCTGCTAGGGTCCAATTGTATCGTGCTTCGTCTACAAGCAATGAAGCAGGGGGTAATTCGATGTGTATATTGTACGATACGACAACACCTGCACCATTGACCGTGGGAGTCATCCTGGACAGTACGTCAGGAGATCTGTTGATTCGGGACACATCCAATATCGCTATAACAGAGGTATGAGTAAGTTTCAAAAATTATCGTTCCTTTTATTCATAATGCAAGATCATGGAACTCACAGCAGCAGGATTAGAAACGAAGAAAGCAGAAGTGGGCTCTGAATCTCCAGGTATCAGTGTCTTCTTCAAATCAGGAGAAGGACCCACAAATGCTGGCGACGTCCTTTGTTACTCGGGTGATGCATTGGGTACAGGGACCCCGGGTAATTTGAATCTGCTTGCTGGTGGTGCGGCAGGTGGTCTTGGTGGTAGTTTGGTGTTTGACCAGAACGGTAAGGTCGGTTCATGGCCTGTTTCTGGTCCTACACAAGTTGGACAACTGTTGACGTCAAGTGATATATCATCATCCACATTTGGTCTAAAATGGTCCTTGCCTGACAGTTCAGGAACAGGAAAGTCATATTATTCAGCTGGTGGTGAAATGGAAACAGGTTTCGAAGAGGGGGCAGTGGTTACGATAAATCAGAATATCGTCCAGTCGGGTTTTACACAAGGTCCCCTTGGACAGATTGATCTCCCTGCTGACAAGGACTTGTTTTTCGTGATGAACATCTATGGTACGAATGTGGTGGCATGGTTTGATGTGGGTATGCGTTTAATAGACGGTCCTGGTTTGACTTCTACTTCACTTGCACAAATGGAAAGGGCTGCAGGGTCGGCTGGTGATTTGACGGTGAGTTCATCTTCGGCAACCTACTTCCATTCCACGAAAAATGGAGGATCCACTGCGATCAAATTCTTCTGCACGGCTTCGAGTGGTACTTGGACATCAGCTACACATACTAGTCTAGCGATAAGAGAGATATGAGTATAAAAATTCTCGATGGGTATTCATGTAAGTAATCGAGCAAGTACATACGATGCCTTTCATTTCAAGCACCGGATTAAATGGAACTGACGGAGGTACAAATGAGCCTGGTGGAAGTCTTGGGGTGTATAGCGGTGAAGCAGATGGAACTTCGAAGAGCGGAAATCTTACCATTGATGCAGGAAACGGTGGGGGTATTACATTTGAATCGAAGAACAACCTCACTGTCCAACAACATGAGTTCGTTTACACATGGTCTACTAGTCTCCCTTCCGTTGATGATGTCCTCGCAGTCGAAACATTAGCTGGATCACAAGTTGGTCTGGGCTGGGTCAGTCAAGCATCCCCACCTGTTCCTGATTACTATTTTGGTACATCGACAGTGGTGTCCGATTTCCCTGTAGGTACAAATTTGAACTTCAATGTCGGTGTTATACAAAAGGGGATAACGATGAATGGTGCGAACTTGGTAGTCTTGCAACCAAATAAGAAGTACGTATTTTACATCCATGTAAATGCCAATAACGTCGACTCTAGTTTCACAATTGCCGTCGAACAAGG
>JAHZJR010000024.1 GCA_022600805.1 Pseudomonadota bacterium | reverse complement strand
TCTATCTTCAAAAGCAGCTTCGATAATCTCTTTCATGGCTAGTTTATTCGTAAAAATTGAGTATTATATCAGATGCATGTTTTTAATAGGCGTTGGCAGTTTTATGTGCTATCCTTGATCGATATCAAGAAAAAAAATAAAAACGATGTTATGATATTGCAGTTCTTTTAAACACCGACAACAAGCCACCATGAGTGATAAAAAAATCCAACTTGAAAATCTATATGAAGAGGGCGAACAATGGGTTCAAAATTTAGGTGATGAGACTATTCACGCCAAGCGTATGGGCGGGTTATTTCGTAATTTTAAGTGGCTAGCCATTCTTTTCTGGACGCCTTTTTTTATCGGTCCATATATTACTTGGAATGATAAACAAGCCATCTTTTTTGATGTAGAAAATAGACAATATCATTTGTTTGATCTTACCATTTTTCCACAAGACATCTGGATGCTTACCATGGTGTTGTTGTTTTTGGCAATTTTGTTGGCAGCGATGACGACAGTGTTGGGTCGAGTTTTTTGTGGATATTTTTGTTTCCAGACGATTTGGACGGATATTTTTACTTGGGTAGAAACCAAAGTTGAAGGTGCGCCGATAAAGCGCCGCAAGCTTGATAAAGCACCGATGAGTTTTCATAAATTAAAACTCAAATTGATTAAGCATGCAATTTGGATTTTTATCGCATTATTTTCTGGCGTGACCTGGATGTTATATTTTGGCGTTACTTGGGCAGATTACTTCAACGCAGAAATTAGCACTATTACCTTAACTATCACCATTGCTATTGCGTCAGGCGCCTATATTTTTGCCGGATTTATGCGTGAGCAAACATGTATGTGGGTCTGTCCATATGCCCGCATTCAAGGAGCAATGGTAGACAGTCAAAGTATTATGCCAACTTATGATTATTATCGCGGGGAAAGTCGTGGCAAGCTAAAAAAAGGTCAGTTTGTTGAGGGTAATGGCGACTGTATTGATTGTAATCAGTGCGTGGCTGTTTGCCCAACAGGAGTTGATATTCGTAAAGGCCAAGAGTATGGCTGTATTACTTGTGGATTATGTATTGATGCTTGTGATTCAGTGATGGAGAAAGTGGGCAAGCCAAAGGGGTTGATTCGCTACACTTCTTTGTCAGAGCTTGAATTTAAACAAGCGCCTAAGCCACTTTATAAAAGGCCAAGAGTGATTGTGTATGGTTCTATTTTGATAGCGGCTTTATCAATATTGTTCTATGGTATGAGCACTCTAGCCCCAATGGACTTGAAGGTCTTGCATGATAGACAGCCATTATTTGTGCAGTTGTCAGACGGTTCTATTCGCAACAAGTATGAACTTAAAGTGATGAATAAAACTGACAAGGATATGCAGGTTGCCATTAGTTTTAAAAGTCCAATCAAGGGGCTAAAGTCAAAAAATGCACTTGATTTAGTCACCATTCCAACTGGCAATGTTAAGTCTATTTTTGTTTATTTGTCTGCATTTGAAAATAATGTTGGTGATGATTACAGGGTAACTTTTGTGGTTAAAGGGGCTCAATCTACATTAGAATATGACACTTCATTTTTTACTCCGAGAAGCATGCGATGAGCGTACAAAAATCCCCAGTTATGATGTTAATGCTTGTGTTGTTTCTTGCCTTGGTTGTTGCCACCGTATGGCGAATTAATACTGCGCTAGAGTCACACCCAGGCATGGTGGTTGAAGATGCATATGAAAGTGGTGAACGTTATGGCGAAGTCTTAGCTACCAAGAAAAAACTCGACGAACAAGGTTGGATGTTAGAATTTTTGGCTCCAGAGTTGACTTTGTATCAGACACCTCAAACTTATAGAGTTAGTATTTCACAGCATACTGAAGTATTAAAAGACGCCAAGGTTGTTATTGATTTTGAGCGTTCAGTCGGACCTAAAAATCGGTTCTCTGTTCCAATGAAGTTTGATGGATCTTTATACACAGCACAAGTCAGTTTGCCATTAAAAGGTCGATGGAATGCAACTGTTCAAATAAACAAAGGTAGTTTTTCACACGGTGATTTTAAAGAATTGTGTGCGATAGTTGATAAGAATGATAAGGGCTGTGATCGTTACAAAGGCAAATATATTCGTTAGTATGTCTAATCTTCATGACAATGATTGTGATGATGTTCGTAAGTGGCCATTAATTCATCCATTTGGTCGGCAAATAAATCGTTAAATTGAGAATCTTTTAAAATAGATTCTGGCTGACCCATGCAGCAAATATGGTGATAAAGGCACAATACTTGAGTAGATTCTTTCATCACGCGATGTAGGTCGTGTGAAACCATTAGCACTGCACAACCTTGTTGTTGATGTATATCCTGGATAAGTTTGTACAGGTGCATCTGGCCATTGACATCAAGATTTTGAGCCGGCTCATCTAAAATGAGTATATTGGGCTTGGAAAGCAAGGCTCTTGCGAGTAACACTCGCTGCATTTCACCGCCTGACAAACTTTTGAGCTCACTGGTAAGGATTGGCTCAATGCCAGTTAATTGGGCGGTTTCTGTTAAAAAATCCACACTGACTTTGTGATTTAGTTGTAAAAATCCAGCAACAGTAATTGGGATAAACTCATTCGGAATAAATTTTTGTGGGGTATAGCCGAGTCGAATGTTACTTGATTTTTTAACGCTACCTGAATCTGGCCTAATCAAGCCTAGTAAAATTTTGATGAGAGAGCTTTTGCCAGCACCATTCGGACCAATGAGCGTGATAAATTCACCAGCTTTAAGCTCGAAACTTACTTGATCCAAAACTGATTTCCCATGGCGGCTTAGACTAATTTGGTCAACATGGATGAGTGTTTCTGACATAGACTTAAAAATTGCTAAAGTAATGTTATTTTACAACTTAAGCAGTAGATAAAAATTGGTAAAATTAGCGCATGTCACATAAGCTCATATTACTGGATGGCTCGGCTTTTTTGTTTCGCGCCTACTTTTCTACACTCAAACAGAATCTAAGTAATCAAGAGGGCTTTCCAACGGGCGCTATGTTTGGTGTGGTAAATGCCATTAAACGTTTGCAAAGACAGTATCCTGAAGCCAAACTAATTGCTATTTTTGACGCCAAAGGTAAAAACTTTCGTCATGAAATCTATCCAGAATATAAAGCTCATAGAAAGCCGGCAGATGATGACTTGGTGATGCAAATTGAGCCGTTGTACGAAATTATTCGCGCCATGGGTTTTCATTTTATGTGCGTACCTGGCGTGGAAGCGGACGATGTAATTGCCACGTTAAGTCGTTATGCTGATCAGAATAGTATTAAGACCATGATTGCCAGTGGCGATAAAGATTTAATGCAACTGGTAAGTGAAAACATTTCTCAACTAGATATGACTGGCAGCACTTATAACCGTGATGGTGTGATTGAAAAGATGGGCGTCGCACCTGAGAAAATTTTAGATTTTTTGGCACTGACGGGCGATAGTGCGGATAACATTCCTGGCGTGCCAAGTGTCGGCCCTAAAACAGCGATCAAATGGCTTCAAGCATATCAAGATCTTGACGGTATTAAAAATAATGCACATGAGATTAAAGGTAAGGTAGGTGAAAAGCTACGTGATAATTTTGATTTGTTGGATTTGTCTCACCGATTGGTGAGTTTGAAGTTTGATGTAGATTTACCTTGCAATATTTTAGACAGTGAGCCGGGCGAAGATAGTGCTAAATTAGCTGATTTATATCAACAGTATGGCTTTTCCATGTGGCATAAGCAGTTGGGAGATGTGCACACTTCTCCTACGAGTGAACCTACTGAGCAGCCTCATGAGGTTTCTAAACCTGCGCAAAGCTTACTCGAGCCTTATTCGCAAACCACTGTATTAGATGAAGCGGTATTTGCTACTATGGTTGAGCGCCTCAAGCGCTGTAAAAATTTTGTGGTGGATCTGGAAACCAACTCGCTAGATTACATGAACGCCAAAATTGTAGGTTGGGTTTTTTTAATTGAGCGCGATAGTTTTTACATCCCTGTTGCGCATGATTATTTAGATGCGCCTCAGCAGTTAGATTTTGCTAAAGTTATACAAGCACTAAAACCTATTTTGGAAGATGTGAGTATTGGCAAGATAGGGCAAAATCTTAAATATGATGCGCATGTTTTGGCCAATTATCAAATTGATTTAAACGGCATGATAGACGATACAATGGTTAAGTCGTATGTCTTAAATTCTGTGGCAACGCGTCACAATATGGATGATTTGTCTGAACACTACTTAAATCACCAAACCATTGCATTTTCTGAGGTAGCAGGCAAAGGCAAAAAACAAATTTCTTTTAATCAGGTGTCGTTAGAGGTAGCGAGCCCTTATGCTTGCGAAGATGTGATTGTGACAGATTTACTCAATCAGGTATTGGATGAGAATCTGGCTCAGTATCCTAAGTTAGTAAAGCTATATCAGCGTATTGAATTGCCAATGGTTAAAGTATTGCTAGCGATCGAGCGTAATGGAGTGAAGCTAGATGTGAGCTCGTTGAATGCGCAACAACTAGAGGTTAAGTCTCAGATGAGTCGCATTCAAGCACAAGCATATGAACTTGCAGGTGAGGCGTTTAATCTGGAGTCGCCTAAGCAAATTCAACAGATTTTATTCTCTGAAGAGGGCTTAGGCTTGGAGCCAAAAAAGAAAACACCAAAAGGCGCACCTTCTACCAATGAAGAGGCGCTTAAGTTGTTGGACCATCCTTTGGTTGATTTGATTTTGAACTATCGAACACTGACCAAACTCAACTCAACTTATTTAGAGGCATTGCCTAAGCAAATTGATCTGCATACTCAGCGATTACATACCTCTTATCATCAAGCAGTGACAGCGACGGGGCGTTTGTCTTCATCTAATCCAAATTTGCAAAATATTCCCATTCGATCTGAGTTGGGTGCACGTATTCGTGGTGCCTTTGTGGCTAGTCAAGACTGTGTGATTATTGCGGCGGATTATTCACAAATTGAGTTGAGAATTATGGCGCATATTTCTCAAGATATCAACTTGCTCAATGCGTTTAAAAATGATCAAGATGTACATAGCGCTACTGCCTCTACAATGTTTAAGGTGGCTATTGATGAAGTAACTAAAGAGCAGCGTCGCCGAGCTAAGGCGATTAACTTTGGTTTGATTTATGGCATGAGTGCTTTTGGCTTAGCTAAACAAATTGACGTTTCACGTACAGAGGCTAAAGAATACATTGATGCCTATTTTGAAAACTATCCAGGCGTGGCTCAGTACATGGAAGACACAAGAGAGTCGGCCAAGATTCAGGGTTATGTCGAGACGGTTATGGGCAGAAGGTTGTATCTACCACAGATAAATTCGAAAAATAAAATGCTACAGCAGCATGCACTTAGAACGGCAATTAATGCACCAATGCAGGGTTCAAGTGCGGATATTATTAAAAAAGCTATGCTTGATGTGCATGACTGGATTGGCGAAAATAATGACAATATTAAAATGATTATGCAAGTGCATGATGAGTTGGTTTTTGAGGTAAACGCCGATCAAGCTGATGAGTTTTCTCATAAAATACAAGACTTGATGGAAAACGCAATGTTGCTTGATATTCCTTTGAAGGTGGATGTAGGTACGGGTAGTTCTTGGCAAGAAGCACACTAATTAAAAACAGATAAAAAATAGGTTTGATATGAAGCAACAATTACAACAACTCCTAACCCAAGCGTTACAAGCATTGATCGATGAGGGGGTTCTGGAAAGTGCGCCAAACGAGATTCGACTAGATCATTCTAAGGATAAATCGCAAGGCGATTTTGCCTCGAATATTGCGATGGTTTTGTCTAAACAAGCTCGATGTGCCCCTAAGGTTTTGGCTGAAAAGATTGTGGCCCAACTGAATAAAGCCAGTGAAATTGACAAGGTAGAAATAGCTGGACCTGGATTTATCAATTTTTTCATGTCTCAAGGTTCAAACAATCAAGTGCTTGAAGATATCCTTGCCCAAGGGGATGCTTTTGGTTTAACCGATATTGGCCAAGGCCAACGTATTTTGTTAGAATTTGTTTCTGCCAATCCAACGGGGCCTTTGCATGTTGGCCATGGTCGAGGCGCTGCGTATGGGGCGACAGTTTCAAACTTGTTGCGCGCAGTTGGCTTTGAGGTTGACAACGAATACTATGTGAATGATGCTGGACGACAAATGGATATTTTGGCCACGTCGGTATATTTGCGTTATTGTGAAGTGGCTGTGTTTCCAGACAATGCCTATAAAGGTGACTATATCCTTGATATTGCTAAGCAAATTACCAATATCGATAAGCATGATATTGCCCAAGGCGTATGTAAAGATGAAAAAGAGGGTGGCGATAAAGAAAAGCATATTGATGAGCTAATTGCTAATTGTAAAAGTGCACTAGGATCTGATTATCAAGTTATTTTTAAATTGGCAATCGACAGTATACTGAGCGGCATTAAGGCGGATTTGGCTGATTTTGGCATAGAATACCAGCAGTGGTTTTCAGAACAATCTTTAGTCGATTCCGGTCTGTCAGAAAAAACCGTCAAGGCGTTAACGGCATCTGGCCATATTTACGAGAAAGAAGGCGCCCTGTGGTTTAAGACCACAGATTTTGGCGATGATTTAGATCGTGTGGTGGTCAGGGATAACGGCTTGCATACGTATTTTGCCTCTGATATCGCCTATCATCTTGAGAAATTTGAGCGCGGTTATGACAAAATTATTAATATTTGGGGCTCGGACCATCATGGCTATATTGCCCGTGTTAAGGCCTCAATCAGCGCTTTAGGACATGATCCTGAAAAATTAGAAATTTTATTAGTGCAATTTGCCAACCTATATCGGGGTGGTGAAAAGGTGGCCATGTCAACCCGTAGTGGTTCATTTGTGACGCTTGAGGAATTGCGCCATGAGGTGGGTAATGATGCTGCACGTTTTTTCTACGTATTGCGTAAATCTGAGCAACATATGGATTTTGACTTAGACTTGGCCAAGTCTAAAACCAACGAAAATCCTGTTTTTTATATTCAATATGCACATGCCCGTATTTGTTCAGTATTAAAACAAGCGCAAAGTCAGACAGCTGCTCAGCCTGATTTAATCTTGTTATCGAGTGATACCGAAATAGCACTGGTTAAAGAGTTAAACCGCTACAAGGACGTATTAAAAGCCAGCGCACTTAATTATGAGCCACATGTGCTAGCTTATTATCTGCGTGAGTTAGCTGGCGAGTTTCACAGTTATTACAATAATAGTGAATTTTTGGTCGAAGATGATGTGCTACGCTCGACTCGATTGTTATTGATTAAGGCCATTAAACAAGTGTTGGTTAATGGCTTGAGTGTTTTGGGCGTGAGTGCACCAGATTCTATGTAGGTTGGTATAAACTTTGAGCATGGATGACCAAATACAAAGAGCTCAAGCGTTAGATACAACACGTTCTTTTTTAATTCAAGCGCCAGCAGGCTCAGGTAAGACTGAGTTGCTAACACAGCGTTATTTAAAATTATTGTCTATTAGCGACTCACCAGAAGGTGTGCTGGCAATGACCTTTACCAAGAAAGCAGTGAGTGAGCTGAAAGCCAGAGTGATTGAGGCGCTAAAATCTGCTGCAGATGCACGTCCAGAGCAGGCGCACAAGCAAAAAACTTACGATTTGGCCGTGGCAGTATTGGCTCAGTCGAGTGCATATGGTTGGGATTTGATTAACATGCCACAACGACTAAAAATCTCTACCATTGACGGCTTATCGAGTTTAATTATTAACCGTTATCCACAGCCAAATTCCTGGGTGAATAAGCAAATTATCACCCAAATTTGGCAACAAGATGATCTCTATCTGCAAGCAGCCAAACAGACGTTGCTTAGTATAGACACCGAGGAATTTGCCCCATGTATACGCAATACATTATTGTATCTAGATAATCATGTTAATCGTTTTTATCAGCTGATAACTTCCATGTTGAAAAAGCGCGATCAGTGGCTCAACAAACTCTATTTGCAAGATACGTTAAACATACAAACTTTAGAAAATAGTGCGGCGATTATTATTAACCGTCATTTAGAGCAACTATTAACGCAAGCCAAAGCTCATTTTAACACCCAATTTTTTACTGCACTGAGTGCTAATACACAAGTAGATGTCGCTAGTATTAGTCAACTGCCTACTGCAAGTGTTGAAGACTTGCCTCAATGGAAAATTTTGGCTGATTTTTGCTTAACGGCATCAGGCGATTGGCGTAAGCAACTTACTAAGGCCAATGGCTTTCCACCAGAATTTAAAGCTCAAAAGCAAGCTGTACTTGAGGTTTTAGCGGGTATGGCCAATCAGTCAGACTTAAAATCACTGCTTTATAAGGTGCATAAGTTGCCAGATGTAAGTTTTGATACGACACAAATTCAAGCGTTAGAGGATATCGCCCAAGTGTTAAAAATTGCCGTTGCGCAGTTAGGCATTTTATTTGATGAGCAGCAAGTTACTGATTTTATTCAAGTGGCACTCGATGCAGATCACGCATTAAGTCGACAGGGGGTGAGCGATATTGCCCTGTTTTTAGACCATAAGGTTCAGCATTTACTGGTCGATGAGTTCCAAGATACCTCTAGTACACAGTTTTCCCTGATTGAAAAATTGATTGCTAACTGGCAAGCGGGCGATAAAAAAACTTTGTTTTTAGTGGGTGATCCAATGCAGTCTATCTACCTATTTAGACAATCTCAGGTAGGGTTATTTTTGCAAGTTCGAGCTCAAGGTATTGCCAATATTCGCCCTGAGTTTTTACAATTAACCACAAATTTTCGCTCTTCAAAGGCGGTGGTGGAGGCTAATAATGAAATTTTCGCTAAAATATTTCCCGCACAAGAAGATGCTTACTTAGGGGCGATTTGTTATTCGCCTTCTGTAGCGGCAAGTGATCATTTAGATCCGGCAATTCATATGCATGCTTGCGCCTATCAAGAAGATGCGCATGAGGCTCAGATTGTTTTGGATCTTATTCAAAACAATCCAGACCAACAAATTGCTGTTTTGGTGAGAAGTCGTGGTCATCTAAAATATATTGTGCCCAAACTAAAAGCTGCAGGTGTTGAGTTTGAGTCGCTTAAAACCACACCCCTTAAGGAAGAATTATTCACCAAGGATTTATTAAGTCTCACCCGTGCGTTACTACACTTGGGTGATAAAACCGCCTGGCTTAGTTTATTACGAGCGCCTTGGTGCGGGCTGCTGCTAGAAGATTTATTGCTACTATCTCAAAGCGATGAGCAAGTTATTTTAGAGTTGATTTCCAACCAAAAAGTATTACAAAGTCTTAGCGAAGATGGGCAAAAGCGCGCGGAGCATATTGCCGCCGCTTTAGGTCAAGCGGTGCAACAGCGAGCGAGATTTGATTTTGTACAAACGCTTGAATTTGCGTTATACCAACTCATGCCAAGGTCGAGTTTATCAGTTAAAGAGTCGATGATTAAAGACCAATTTATGCAAATTATTCATGAGTGTGAATCGCAACAGCAACTTAATGTGGCTAGCATTAATCAAATGTTGGCTGAGCTGTATGCACCGAGTGCACCCGCTCGTGTGCAACTCATGACCATTCATGAATCTAAAGGTCTGGAGTTTGATTGGGTGATTATGCCTGGACTTGGAAAATCCTCGAAAAGCAATCAATCGCCTATCATTCATTTACAGGAATCAGCGGACCAATCTTTATTGTTGGCACCAATTAAATCTTATTTACAGTCTCAGGAGAGTGACACCTACAATTATCTCAAATATGTAGAATCTCAGCAGAATAATCACGAAACCTTGCGTCTACTATATGTTGCAATGACGCGTGCTAAAAAAGCAATTCACTTACTAGGTACGCTTAGCAAAAGTAATAAGCCCAGTGCCAATACCTTATTGGCTTTATTGGCATCAAAATTTCAATCGCAGTTTGACGAAGTGAGGCCGACAATCATCGAGCCAGATCACGTGGAAAAAACAGTGCCAGAGTTGGTGCGTTATATAGAGCTCGCCGATTATCAACAGCTTGAAGATGCTGCCCATGAGCAAATTGATTTCCAACTGAGTGTTGAGTTGCAATTTAAAAGCTTGTTAGGCACTTTGTTGCATCAATATTATGAACAGGGGCAATTCTCACCTGACCAATCCAGTGTTAAATTGCGTCTGATGGAGGCGGGGTTTGCTCAGCAAGATTTAGACCAACAAACGGCACTTATTACACATATGCTGAGTCAAACTCAGCAAGATCCAAAGTTTGACTGGCTTTTTAAAGTTCGAGAATCCACCCAAGTTGAGGCAGAGTTTATTGTTGATAATCGCAGCATTATTATTGATCGGTTGTTTATTGCGGATGATATTTTATGGATTATTGATTTTAAAACGGCCACCCAATCAAAACATGAGTCAGTCGATCAATTTGTTAACAGGCAAAAACTCGCGCACACTAAGCAATTATTATTCTATAAGCAAGCACTTGCAAATGTCTATTCGAATGACATTCAATGCGCACTATACTGCCCTGCTGTGCAGAAAATTATAAAAATTGACTAATTTTGTAAGTGATATGCTATTGGCTTATTTTTAAGTCTTTACTTAAATAAAGCATCAATCATCGCCACTGAATGGCAGCCCGCTGTTAGTGCTTGCTCTTGATTATCAAAATTAATACCACCAATGCCAACTATGGGTATATGTAGTATGTTTTTTGCTTGAGTAAGGATATCCAAGCTGCAATGCGGGGCGTTAGGCTTGGTGCTAGAGGGGAATAGTGCACCAAAAGCCACATAACTTGCACCTTGGTGTTGTGCGTTTATTGCTAAATCAATCTTGTTATAACAACTGACACCGATAATTGCGTCAGTGCCTAATTGAGTTCGAGCGGTTGCAATCGAGTTATCATCTTTGCCTAAATGAACACCATCAGCGCTGATTTTTTGCGCCAGGTTAATATCATCATTGATGATAAATAAAGTATGATGTTGTAAGCATAGTTGGCGTAATTGGTTGGCTTCATTGAGCTTGGTGGCGTTGCTGGCAGTTTTGCGTCTATATTGTAAAATACCAATATTATGTCCAATGATGATTTTTTTAATGTGATCAAGGTTAATCGGAGCATCTGGCGTGATGGCGTAAATGCCGCGAATTTTTTCAACTATATGTGACATCATGAATTTTCAATTAAGACATAATTTATTAATTACGATTTTCATTATAGTGACTATTGTCGCCATGTGGCTTTTGATGAAAGGTCTGTCTTATTCCTATGAACAATTAACTCAGCAAGAAGCAGCAGCACCAACGGACAATGAGGTGGTTGCGAAAGAGGTGGCTTATGTGGAAAAAATTGACCAATTTGCTTTACAAGAATTTGGTGAAAATCAGCGTCTGTCTCATTATGTCGAGGCGCAGGTCTACTATAATTTTGAACAATCACCAGCTTTGCTCATTAATCCAAAAGTAACAACTTACGACCTACAAGGCGTAAGTAATTATGTGTTGAGCGCCAAGCGCGCCAATTATTTAGACAGTGGTGAGGTGCGCTTTACTGGGCAGGTGGATGTGTCATCAAGTGATGGTATGACGCATAAAATGAATACTGAAGAGTTGTTAATAGATACGCATACGGATGATTTGGTTAGCCATAAAAAAGTAACTTATCTGGGTGAGAATGCCAATATTGTTTCTCAAGGCATGCAAATGAAAACCAAAGACAACAAGATGAAGTTAACGGGTGATACGCGTATTAATAAAGATAGCGGTCAAAGGTTATTCACTCAAGATCTCTATATTGACCAGTCGAATGATCAGAAACATTATTATTCGGATAATAAAACCACTTATTTATCAGCGGCCAGTAAAATCATTGCCCAAGGTATGGATATGGACATGACAAGCGAGCTAACCCAGCTACTGGGAGATGTTGATATATTGCAGGCATCGGGCTCTACTATTAAGTCGCATAATTTATTAATAGACCAGGCGCAGGGTCGAGAAATTTACAAAACTAACGATAAGATTCACTATCAATCTGATGTTGCTGATATTCGAGCAACCGGCATGTATTATGATGCTGCTCGTCAAAAAATTACTTTTAAAGGTGGTGTGGTGGGGCGTTATGAGTAGGTTATTGTTGATTGCACTCTTGACCCCGCTGGCCGCTCTGGCATTGCCAGGTGATAAGGCGCAACCGATTCATGTTAAGGCGCAAACTGTGACGCTTGATGAACAGCAAGGAGTTAGTGTATATACGGGAAGTGCCAGCGTTGTCCAAGGATCTCTCACCCTGAGCGCTGAAAAAATAAAAATTTTTAACAGTCAAAAAGAAGTGACCAAGGTGTTGGCTAAAGGCAGCAAAAAGCGTCGTGCACACTACAAGCAAAATCAACCGAATCAGCCTAGGTTTATCGAAGCGACCGCTGAAAATATTACGTATTTAATTAATAAAGAAATGGTACATCTCAAAGGCAATGCGCATTTAGTTCAAGGCTTTGATTCATTTAGTGGCGGTACGCTGGATTATGATATTAAAAACGATAAAGTTATTGCGAATAAATCTAAAGATGGCGCACAGAGGGTTCGATTTAAAATCAAACTATAGCTTATATATCATTAGGGATATATAAATGTATCTCTATATCGAGCTCGTGTCAAAAATCATCGTAGGTATAATTTTCTATCTTTAAAACATTAATAGGATTTGTACTATGTCAAAATTAGTCCCACCACATGGTAGCGATACACTGAATGCTTTAGCATTATCAGGTGATGCGCTAACAGCAGAATTAGCAAGAGCTGACTCTTTAGCAAAAATCACTTGCTCTTCTAGAGAAGAGGGCGATGTTGTCATGTTGGGTATTGGTGGATTCAATCCTTTAGATGGCTTTATGGGCAAAGCAGATTGGCAGGGTGTTTGTGATAACATGACAATGGCTAATGGCTTATTTTGGCCAATTCCAGTGACATTATCAACTGATGATGAAGCAGTTAAAGCGGGCGATGAAGTGGCCATTGTTAGTGGTAAATCTGGCGATATTATTGCCACAATGACTGTAACTGAAAAGTATACAATTGATAAAGATCATGAGTGTGAACAGGTTTTTAAAACAACTGAAGATGCACACCCAGGTGTAGTGATGGTTAAGGCGCAAGGAAAGTATAATCTTGCTGGCCCTATCAAAGTATTATCAGACGGCGGATTCCCTGAAAAGTTCGGTGCTTTGTACATGACACCGGCAGAGACACGTGCTTATTTTGACGAAAAAGGCTGGAAAACAGTTGCTGCATTCCAAACGCGAAATCCAATGCACCGTTCACACGAATACTTAGCAAAAATAGCAGTTGAGATTTGTGATGGCGTGATGATTCACTCAGTATTAGGCGGTCTTAAGGCTGGCGATATTCCTGCTGATGTTCGTTCAGAGGCGATTTCAGTACTGATTGAAAACTACTTTGTAGACAATACAGTATTACAATCTGGCTACCCATTAGATATGCGTTATGCAGGTCCTCGTGAAGCATTGTTACACGCATTATTTAGACAAAACTACGGTTGTTCACATCTAATTGTTGGTCGTGATCATGCTGGTGTTGACGATTATTACGGCCCGTTTGATGCACACAATATCTTTGATGAAATTGCTGAAGATGCGTTAGTAACACAGCCGCTAAAAATTGATTGGACGTTCTGGTGTCATGAATGTGGCGGTATGTCTTCTATGAAGACTTGTCCACATGAAGCCAAAGACCGCGTGTTACTTTCAGGTACCAAAGTTCGCAAGATGCTATCTGAAGGCGAAGATCTTCCCGAGGAGTTCTCGCGTCCTGAAGTGGCAAAAGTATTACAGGCTTACTACGCAACAATCAAAGAAGAAGACAAGGTTGAGGTTAAGTTGAGTGGACACTCTGCCAAATAAAAATCCATGCAAACATAGCTAACCGATATTTGTTTTCTAATATCACTAAAGGGGTATATTATAATATCTCTATAAATTAATTATGATTGCATGGAAAGATCGATATAAAAAAGTATAATATTTTGTTTTGACGAACGTAAATTACATTCGTATAGAAGAAGACAAGAAGAAACGCCAATTAAAAGATTGGCATTACAAAAGTAATTGATTTAACCTAAGGAGGATGAAACTATGATCAATTTCGATACAACACCAATCGCTTCATTAATAGAAGCGGGCTATACATATGCAGATATGCAAATGTATGTAACGGTTATGATTGCCCTAGTGGTAGTTATGACAATTGCAGACTTAATCCATAAAGGAAGTAAGACGTATTTTGACCAAGCAGCAGCAAAAGCAGAAGCACAATTAGCTGCAGGAAATCCACCTTGTACAGTGGGAAAAGAAGAAGGTCGTTTAACCCAACTTACTGCAGGCGATAAAGCAGGTATTTTAGTGAATACTTTGGTAATCGATGTTGCGACAGCTGGTGAATTTAAAAACCCAGTTCGTCGTTTGGTTCACATCTTAACAATGTATGGTTTCATCCTGTTCAATGCAGCAACTGCAATGATTATCTATGGTGAAGAGTCAACAGTAATGCTAGCTCAAGTGTGGAATGCAGGCGCAATTTTGTTGTTTATTGGTACATTCTGGTACTGGTTCTCATTTAAAGTTGATAGTGTATCTGATGGCGTTCCTTGGACAAGTGTAACACTTAGAAAAGATATGTTCTCATTATCACTAATGGCAACATCAGTAACAGCAATCGGTTGGTCATACGCAGGCGGCGGTACTGGCGTTTGGTTCGCACTAGTGATCTTATCTACAGCTTCATTATTTGGCGGCGTTTACTGGTCTAAGTTCTCGCATATGTTCTTTAAGCCTGCAGCAGGTTACAATAAACGCATTATCAAAGCTAACGGTACAAATGAAAACTTACCGCATGAGACAAGAGATGATGAGTGGCAGCAGAACAGACACTCAATGGAGCTTCTTAAGGATGCACCAATGAATATGGGTCTAGGTATTAAGCGTGAAGCGCCTAAGCACTACTAAATTAATTAATTAAATAAGAGAGGAAATAATATGCCAACTTTTGTATATATGACTCGTTGTGATGGTTGTGGACATTGTGTAGATATCTGCCCATCTGACATTATGCACATTGACGATAAATATCGTCGTGCTTATAACATTGAACCTAACATGTGTTGGGAGTGTTACTCATGTGTTAAAGCATGTCCACACCAAGCTATTGACGTTCGTGGTTACGCAGACTTTGCGCCATTAGGCCACAGTGTACGTACTATTCGTGATGAAGAAAAAGGAACGATTGCATGGAGAGTTAAATACCGTGACGGCCGAGTTAAGAACTTCTTATCACCAATCACAACTCAGCCATGGGGTACTAAGATTCAGGACTTCAGAGAAGTAGAAGCGCCTAGTGATGAAATGCGTAACTCACAGCTATTATCATTTGAACCTAAGTATATCCGAATGGACGACGGTGGTTTACACACGTTAGAATCTAACAAACTATCATTAAAAGCAGGAGCAGATTACCATGAAAGCCTATAAAACTATTGTAGAAGACAACATTGATATCCTTGTTGTTGGTGCTGGATTAGGTGGTACAGGTGCTGCTTATGAAGCTAGATACTGGGGTCAAAACAAAAAAATCGTAATTGCTGAAAAAGCAAACATCAACCGTTCGGGTGCTGTTGCTCAAGGTCTATACGCGATTAACTGTTACATGGGTACTCGTTTCGGTGAGAACAATCCTGAAGATCACGTTCGTTATGCACGTATTGACTTAATGGGTATGGTTCGTGAAGACTTACTATTCGATATGGCTCGTCATGTTGACTCGGCAGTTCATAAATTCGAAGAATGGGGTCTGCCTTTAATGAAAGACCCTAAGAGATCTGATATCGGCGCTTACATGCGTGAAGGTAAGTGGCAGATCATGATTCATGGAGAATCATATAAGCCAATTGTTGCTGAAGCAGCAACTAAGCAAGCTGATAAAGTTTACAACCGAATTATGGTGACTCATTTATTAATGGATGATGCTCAAGATAATCGTGTTGCTGGTTGCGTTGGTTTTAACGTACGTACAGGTAACTACCATGTATTTAAATCTAAAGCAACTATTGTTGGTGCTGGTGGTGCTTCAAACATCTTTAAGCCTCGTTCAGTTGGTGAAGGCGCAGGTCGTGTATGGTACGCTCCATGGTCTTCTGGCTCTGCATACGGTTTAATGATCGAAGCGGGCGTACAGATGACTCAAATGGAAAATCGTATTGTGCTTGCTCGATTTAAAGATGGTTATGGTCCTGTTGGCGCATACTTTTTACATCTACATACATATACACAAAATGGTTATGGTGAAGAGTATGAATCAAATTGGTTCCCTCAATTAGAGGAAATGGTTGGTAAGCGTTACTTGAACACTGAAGCATCACACGTTTCAGCTCGTCCAATTCCGACTTGTCTACGTACTTCTGCTATCATTTCTGAAATGAACGCAGGTCGTGGTCCAATTCACATGGTAACAATGGAAGCATTCCAAGATCCTCATTTAGAAGAGGTTGGTTGGGAGAACTTCTTAGGTATGACTGTTGGACAAGCGGTATTATGGGCTGCAACAGACATTGATCCTAAGTATATCAACCCTGAGTTAACAACATCTGAACCTTATGTTATGGGTTCACATGCAACTGGTTGTGGTGCATGGTGTTCAGGTCCTGAAGATCTGTCTCCTGAAGAGTATTTCTGGGGCTATAACCGTATGACTTCTGTTGAAGGTTTGTTTGGTGCGGGTGATGCAGTTGGTGGTACACCACACGCATTCTCATCAGGTTCATTTACTGAAGGGCGACTAGCTGCTAAAGCTGCTTGTAAGTATATTGATGATGGTAAAGGTGAAGGTATTGTTGTTTCTGATAAGCAAATTGCTGATCGTAAAGAAGAGATCTACAAGCCGTTAGAGACTTACAGAATTGGTCGTAATGAAATCGTTGCTGGTACAGTTTCTCCAAGCTACCTTCTTCCGATGCCTGGTTTACAGCGTCTTCAGAAGATTATGGATGAGTATTGTGGTGGTGTAACTGTTTCATACATGACTAACGATAAACTTCTAAACATGGGTCTACAGAAATTATCTATTATGGAAGAAGATTTAGACAAGTTGGGTGCTGAAGATATTCACCAGTTAATGCGTGCATGGGAGCTTAAACATCGTCTTCGTACTTCTGAGTGTGTATTCCAGCATACGTTATTCCGTAAGGAAACTCGCTGGCCTGGTTACTACTACCGTGGTGATGCAATGAAACTTGACGATGAAAACTGGCATGTATTGACAGTATCTCAACGTGATCGTGAAACTGGTCAGTACACAATGTCTAAAGCACCTTGTTACCATTTAGTTAACGATGAGTAAAGACAAATAGAAGTTAAATTCTATTTTGATAAAAAGACCAATCTGTTGTAGATTGGTCTTTTTTATCTATTGTAGGTTTTAAATAAAGACTTACAATAGATAAAAAAATAATTTATCACCCTTTGATAGAATGTAAAAAAGTGGAACAATTAGTATGAATATTATTGACAAGACAGATGAAGAGATTTTAGCCATTGCCCACCCAATGTGGGATGACCTAATAAAATTCTCTAACAATGCAAATTACGGTGCTTTTACGCGTAATTTTTCAGAAGGCTTTCTTCGTGGTGCTAATGAGGTAGAAATGGGCAAACAGTTTGCTCGTAGTGAGTTAACCAAGGGACTAGAAAAAGGTGCTGATTACCTAGGCATGATTCGTCGTGGTGAGCATGTGACTGTCTTATACAGACAAACTAATAATGGTAAGCTGAATCCTGAGAAAAAAGGTGAATATCTAGGTCGGCTCGTTCTTGGTTATGAAGATGACGTAGTTAAGATTTTTGGTGCAACTATTTTTTAAAAGCTATGAGTGATTTTATTGAAGAGTCAAAATACGTTGAACTGATCTACAAAGTTGTTGATCAAAAAACAGGCAATGTGTTTTCTAATATTGAGTATCCTGTTGGCTATGTTCATGGTGCAAATGATGTTTTAACTAAGGATGTTTTAAATGAATTAGAAGGACGTCAGCAAGGTGATATTATTGAGATTAATGTAGATGTTGATAAGTTATATGGGCCTCGTGATGAATCTTTAGTGTTCATTGACAAAATCGAAAATGTGCCACAAGAGTACCGCAAAATGGGTACTAAAGTGGTTATGGAGAATAAGGACGGACAGCCTAAGGACTTTTTAGTCACTAAAGTGGATGATAAAACCGTCACTATCGATGGCAACAACCCACTTTGTGGTAGAGATGTTAAATTTGTTTTGGAAATTACTTTAGTAAGAGATGCAACCATTGAAGAGATGGAAGCTGGCGGCACAACAGATAGTGAGCCAAGCCTAGAAGAAATATTACAGCAGGATTAATATGAGTGTTGAATTTACGGAATCAGAGCTAACAACCATTCAAAATAATGTTAATAATCGCTGGCGCAATGAAGAAAAGGAAGTTCATTTAGCAGATATTGAAATCACTAAAGAGGGCGAAGATAAGCCAACTTTATTTCCTGCTGCTGTATGGGAAGATCCAAACTCAACGTTTATTATTATTAAGCTTGATGATTTTAAATATAAGAGTTTTTTCTACTATTTAAAAGACAAACGCTTTGATACTGGTCAGGACGAATATACTGATTTACATGAATGTACTGATAAGCTGCTTAAAGCACAAGCTGACTTTGTCTTAACAAAAAATACCAAAGGTTTAAATGTCCAGCTTCATAAAGGGACAGGTATTTAATTTAGATTAATAACTCTAATTATTAATCTAAGGAGTGCGTTAGCGCTCCTTTTTTATTAGCCATACTTTAGTCTAGACGAAAAAAAGAGCGCTTCCGCACTCCTTTTTTTATGTGATCTGTTGATTATTACAACAGAGGAATAATCATAATGGCTACAATATTGATAATCTTAATCAATGGATTGATCGCTGGTCCAGCCGTATCTTTATATGGGTCGCCAACTGTGTCACCAGTTACAGCTGCTTTATGAGCGTCTGAACCTTTACCGCCAAAGTTGCCATCTTCAATATATTTTTTGGCATTATCCCAAGCGCCACCACCAGTAGTCATTGAAATAGCTACAAAGATACCGGTTGCAATGGAGCCAATTAGTAATCCGCCTAGCGCTTCAGCACCTAGTAGTAAGCCGACAGCTACTGGGAATAAGATCGGTAGAATTGATGGCAGTACCATTTCTTTAATTGCTGATTTAGTTAGCATGTCAACCGCTTTAGAGTAGTCAGGTTTTTGCGTGTAATCCATAATGCCTGGCATCTCTTTGAACTGACGACGTACTTCATTCACAATACCGCCTGCAGCGCGTCCTACAGCTTCCATGGCCATGGCGCCAAATAGGTAAGGTACCAGACCACCCAAGAATAATCCAATAATGACTTTATGATTAGATAGGTCGAAAGCCATATCCTTAAACTGCTCTAATTGACCCAGCTCATGTGTAAAGTCTGCAAATAGTACTAATGCTGCTAGACCTGCAGAGCCAATCGCATAGCCCTTGGTTACTGCTTTTGTGGTATTTCCAACCGCATCTAGTGGGTCAGTGATATTGCGAATCTCTTCAGGAAGTTCAGCCATTTCAGCAATACCACCCGCATTGTCAGTAATAGGCCCATAGGCATCTAAGGCGACAATTACACCTGTCATCGAAAGCATCGCAGTTGCAGCAATAGCAATACCGTATAAACCCCCTAGGTCAAACGCACCCCAAATACTCGCACATACAGCCAATACAGGCAGGGCGGTTGATTTCATTGATAAGCCTAACCCAGCAATAACGTTAGTGCCATCACCTGTTAAAGAGGCTTTAGCAACGTGCTGCACTGGTGGACGTTCAGTTGAGGTGTAATATTCTGTTACCACAACCATAACACCTGTTAATGCTAAACCTATTAGCGAGGCGTAGAATAGTTCTAGCCCCATACCCATATTAGTGGTAACGTAGTAGAATGCAACGCCCGCTAAGCCGGCAGAAACAATTAAACCCTTGTAAAGTGCACCCATAATTGAGCCACCTTCAGATACTTTTACGAAGAATGTGCCGATAATTGATGCAATAATTGAAACTGCACCTAGGACTAATGGATAAAGAATGGCATCATTGCCTAAGCTTAAAACACCGGCTAACATCATGGTGGCGATAATAGTGACTGCATATGTTTCGAATAAATCTGCTGCCATGCCTGCACAGTCTCCTACGTTGTCGCCGACATTGTCAGCAATTACGGCTGGATTGCGTGGGTCATCCTCAGGAATTCCCGCTTCAACCTTACCCACAATATCAGCGCCAACATCTGCACCTTTGGTAAAAATACCACCACCCAAACGGGCAAAAATTGAAATCAATGAGCCGCCAAATGCTAGACCAATTAAAGCATGCAGTGCATCTGCTTGTGCCACGCCATTAGCCATAAGTCCTGCGTAAAATCCAGACACACCAAGTAATGCCAAACCAACCACTAACATTCCCGTCACCGCACCGCCTTTAAACGCTACTTGAAAGGCTGCGTTTATACCATTCTTGGCCGCTTCAGCAGTACGAGAATTTGATTTAACGGATACATTCATACCGATATAGCCAGTAGCACCCGATAGCACGGCGCCAATTAAGAATCCAAGTGCAACAGAATAACTGAGCGCTTGAGAAATGATGACTAATAAAATAACACCAACCATAGCAATCGTGGAGTATTGGCGATTAAGATAGGCTTTTGCCCCTTCAGAAATGGCATCTGAAATTTCTTTCATTTTATCTGAGCCTGGGGATTGTTTGTAAATCCAGCTCATGGTATATAGGCCGTATAAGACGGCAATAAGAGAGGCTGCGATAGCCATTTGAAGTGTATCCATTATTTATTATCTCCTCTGATTGTTATGTTTTTTTATTTTCTCCCGTCAGAATTGTACTGTAAATTACACGAGTTGGCATGTAAAATCCAAAAAAAACCCGATAATCGGGCTTTTGCTATTAGTTCTTTATGTTATTTTGATTGAGGTCAATCTTTTTTCCAGTGTTTGGTTTCAATGCCCTCGCCTAAGTCTGCTTCCACTAATCTGGAGCGTAATTTTAAGAGTTTTTCCAATAAAGCAGGCTCTGCTGCTTCATAGGCTTTCGCATCTGGAGTTCGATTAACCACCACACCAAGCAACTCAGTAATTGCGTTACCAATCGAATTTTGTGAAATAGTAACAATTAGCTTGCCTTGATCATTACGATAAATAAGCTGTTTAAAAGCAGGCTGCCAACGAATTGATGAAGAGTATTTTGCATCTTCAATACATTTGTCGCGTACTTTCTTAGCAGCAGATAAGAAGCAGGTATTAAATAACAGTGTATTCTCAATAAGTTCTGGAAAGTAAGCTTCTTTAGGAACGGCTGAGTTTCGGCAAGATACTTGGGCAAAAAATGTTCTATAGAAATCAAGAAATCCTTTTAAGACCAAATCATATTCATCCCAAAACTTAACATTTTTAAGGCTATCGATGCCGCCAGTTACTTCCCAGCTTGGCAGCCCTTGAGGGTAGCCAGTTAATGCTAGGCCTGATGCTTCGCCTGTGACAGGCTTTAAGATTTCAAAATTAAGCTTAGATTGAAACTCTGCATAAACATCTTCCATATAGTTTGCAAAAAGCGAATGCTGGCCACCATCGGTTAGATTGGGGTTTTTGGGATCAGAGAGTTCAGCATTTTTGAGTTGTTCTTTATCAAAAACAATAAAGTGGTTATGCAACATGCGAATACTTGGTACACCTGGTGAAGTGATCGGCCAGGTAGAATCAAGAGAAGCCTCACCTGCTAGCACCAGATGTTTATCAGCATCTGGAAATTCTTCCAGCATAAAGCCAATAATAATCTGATTCATACGATTCCAAACATTTTTAATATTGCTTGGTACTTGTGTGCGTCTAACAGGCCGACCTAGCGGATTTAAGATACTATTAGAAGTGTTGTAAATAATAGAGCAGTCAAATAAGTTTGAGTGTCCTAATGCTTTACGATAGAGTAGCAAGTCTTCTTTATTAGTTAGTAGTCCATTATTTTGTGCCAAGTCTTTTAAATTCTCAGATGAGTTGAAAAATTCATTGGGTTTCATGCCCTCAGGCACGTCTAATGGGATGGGTCTAAAAGGGACGCTGATTTGTCTTGGACCAATTGTCATAATAATAAAATAGGTTAAGTAAATTATAAAAAAGGCTCATGTCATTATTGACATAAGCCCTCAAGTTTTCTAGCAAAAAAATGCGCGTTTAACTGAGTTGAGCAATAACACGGTCTCTCACTTCTTCAAGCGATCCAACGCCGATAGCGGCACCATACTTAGGTGCCTTGTTGTCACTTTTCATCCAGGCTTGATAGTAGGCTACCAAAGGTTGGGTTTGTTCATGATAAACATCTAAACGTGAGCGAACTGTTTCTTCGTTGTCATCAGCGCGTTGCACTAGCTCTTCGCCAGTAATATCATCAATACCTTCCGTTTTTGGCGGATTGTAGATAATATGATAAGTGCGGCCAGAAGCTAAATGCGCGCGACGACCAGACATACGAGCAACAATTTCTTCATCAGGCGCTTGAATCTCAACTACGTAGTCGATATCTATACCGTCAGTTTTTAATGCTTCTGCTTGTGCAATCGTGCGTGGAAATCCATCAAATAAGAAACCATTTGCACAGTCATCTTCTTGAATTCTTTCTTTTACTAGACCAATGATAATGTCATCAGACACTAGTCCACCGGCATCCATGACTTTTTTAGCTTCGACACCTAGAGGCGTTCCTGCTTTAACTGCGGCACGCAGCATGTCACCCGTTGAAATCTGAGGAATTGAGTACTTGTCGCAAATATTTGTTGCTTGAGTCCCTTTGCCTGCGCCTGGAGGGCCTAATAAAATTACGTTCATTTTTTTTATCTCGCGATTTAAATTTCGAAAGTAGGTAGCTTTCTCTCAACCATTTCTTTTTTCATTACAACGTAGTCAGGCAGACCATTTTTGTATGGAGGGTATGCCTCACCTTCAATTAACGGTTGTAAGTATTCACGACAAGCATCTGTAATGCCAAAACCATCTTCAGAAATGTACTCCATTGGCATCATTTTTTCAACGTTAGCGATATCTTTTAGCTCGCCCATGCCCATTTCCCAAGTGTATGGGTTGTTCGATGTACGAATAATAGCTGGCATCACTGAGTTTTTGCCTTGCATAGCAAGCTCAACAGCTGCTTCACCTAATGCATACGCTTGCTCAACATCAGACTCTGATGCCAAGTGACGTGCAGCACGTTGTAAATAATCAGCAACCGCCCAATGGAATTTATGACCTAGTGCATCTTTAATTAGCTGAGCCACAACTGGCGCAGCGCCACCTAATTGCGCATGACCAAAGTCATCGCGAGTTCCTTGTTCTGCTAAGAAACGACCATCTGGCCATTGAGTACCTTCAGATACAACAACTGTACAGTAGCCAAATTTCTTAACGTTAGCGTCAACTTTAGCTAAGAATTTCTTTTCGTCAAATTTAACTTCTGGGAATAAAATAACCACAGGAATTGAATCGTCAAGTAAGCCACCTGCAGCAGCAATCCAGCCAGCATGACGACCCATTACTTCTAAAACGAAAATTTTTGTTGAAGTAGCGGCCATTGATGCTACGTCAAAACTCGCTTCCATTGTAGATACTGCAATGTACTTAGCAACCGAACCAAAACCCGGGCAGTTGTCTGTAACCGGTAAGTCGTTATCAACAGTCTTAGGAACGTGAATTGCTTGGATTGGGTAACCCATTGATTCAGATAACTGAGACACCTTTAAACATGTATCAGCTGAATCGCCACCACCGTTGTAGAAAAAATAGCCAATATCGTGAGCCTTAAAGACTTCAATCAGTCTTTCGTACTCTGCTTTGTTAGCTTCTAAAGACTTCATTTTGTAACGACAAGAGCCAAAACCACCAGAAGGCGTATGTTTAAGTGCAGCAATATCTGCATCTGATTCTTTAGAAGTATCGATTAAGTTTTCCATTAGGGCACCAATAATGCCGTTTTGACCGGCATAAACTTTGCCAATTTTTTCTGGATATTTGCGAGCTGTTTCAATCACACCACATGCAGAAGAGTTAATTACTGCAGTTACACCGCCTGATTGTGCATAAAAAGCGTTTTTCATTGTCGTTCCTATTTACTTATAAAAGCCACCAATTATACATTGCATATGGTGAAATACTTGATTTTTTACTAAGGGGATTATTTACAACACTTTAAAATTATAAGGCTCGACGTGCCAATTTTGTTCAGCATTGATAGTTAGTAGTAGGCATTTAGAGCTACCATGATTACGAGTTAAGCCTGCAGCGCCCGGATTAACCACCCAAGGTGTTTGATCTTGTTCAATTAGTTGTTTGTGTGTATGTCCATAAACAATCATTTTGACATCGGGGTATGCCTCTCTGAGCGAGTCGTGCGAGGGTTGTTTGTGGCCAAATAAATGTCCATGATTGACGACCAATGTTCCTCCAGGTAGCTCAAGAGATTCGGTGGTTTTTAATTCAGTCAAGTGTTGATCGTTGTTTCCTTGAACCGCCACAATTTGATGCTTGGGCCTAAGCAAGCAGAGTGTCTCATCGTCAACAATATCACCCGCATGAACCACAATATCACATTGGTCGAATAGGTTAATAATATGCGGATGGATAAAGCCATGCGTATCTGAAAGGATGCCAATTTTTAAAGGAAGGTTCATCCTTGAAGATTATACGCCAACTCGTTTTTAGATAAAATCAAGTCGTGATATTTTTTGTTTTGTTATTCAGTAAAAATAACCAATTTTTATACTGGTTAATAGGCATAATATTGCCATTCATAAAATGAATAAATTTGAGGAGAATGGATAAAGTAAGGTTAAAAAATTACTTTATTTTTGTTGATACTATCAATAGGAGATTAGCATGGCGGTATTATTTTCAGATGAGTGGATGAACCAACTAAAAGATGAGTGGAATGCATCAGAAGAAGTGAGGGGTAAGTTAGCGGAGATTGACTTTTCTTCAACCATTGCTTGTGGCTTTAAAGGTGACGGCAAACCAACCGGTATTTTTATTGTTGAAAAAGGTGAATGCGTTAGAGCAGGCGACTATAACGG
>JAHZJR010000023.1 GCA_022600805.1 Pseudomonadota bacterium | reverse complement strand
TTCCAAATTATTTAAAAAAACTATTATGAGCACACAAGATTTTTTATTAGAACTTGGCACAGAAGAATTGCCACCAATGTTATTGTCTAAGCTATCAAAAGCGTTAACAGATAATCTGGTGGCTGAATTAAAGCAATTAAAGCTTGAATTTTCAACCGTAGATTCTTTTGCCACACCACGTCGACTCGCGGTATTAGTGCATGATCTTCAACTGCAACAAGAAGATCAAATCATTGAGCGTAAAGGTCCATCGATTAGTGCGCCAGATCAGGCAGTAGAAGGCTTTGCAAAATCTTGCGGAGTAGAGCGTTCAGAATTAGCACAAAAGGCATTTGGCAAGGCTGATTATTACTTTTTTAGTAAAGAACAAAAAGGATTGGAAACCCAAGGCTTGTTGGAACAAGTGGTTGATACCGCCATTAAGAATATCCCTATTGCCAAGCCAATGCGCTGGGGTGATTCTGATATTCAATTTTCACGCCCAACACATTGGTTAGTTATGTTGCTAGGTAGTGAAGTAGTTGATGCTTCAGTAATGGGACTAACAGCAGGCAACACAACGCGTGGGTTGCGTTTTACGGGTAAGCAAACGTTTGAAATTACGCAAGCATCCGACTATCGTCAAACTTTAATGGATCAAGCACAAATAGAAGTTGATTTTGAAGCGCGTAAAGCACTCATTCGACAACAAGTAATTGACGTAGCAAACAATAATAACGCCACTGCTGTGATTGATGAATCGCTTTTGGCAGAGGTGTGCGCTTTGGTTGAATATCCACGTGCATTTTCAGGCGGGTTTAGTGAATCATTTTTAGCAGTGCCTGAAGAGGCGCTTATTTCTGCCATGAAATCGCACCAAAAGTATTTTCACATGCTTGATGCAAATGGCAAACTATTACCAAGCTTTATCTCGGTGGCTAATATCGAATCTAGTGACCTTTCAGTGATTATTGATGGTAACGAGCGTGTGATTCGCCCAAGGTTGGCTGATTCTGAATTTTTCTGGGAGCAAGACAAACGTCAAACCTTAGAATCTCATCTAGAAAAGCTTGATCGTGTGTTGTTTATGAAATCACTAGGGTCAATGGGTGACAAGGCAAAACGTATTGAGAGTTTATCTGGCACTATTGCCACTATGATTGGTGCTAATGAACAAGATGCTAAGCGCGCAGGCTTATTATGTAAAACAGATTTAGTGACTGAGATGGTGGGTGAGTTTGCTGATCTTCAAGGTGTAATGGGTGGTTATTACGCACAAAATGACGGTGAAAGTGAATCTGTTGTCAAGGCAATTAGTGAGCATTATCATCCGCGCTTTGCTGGTGATTCATTGCCATCGACTCCAGAAGGTTTAGTGGTTTCTATTGCTGATAAGCTTGACACTATTACCGGTATTTACGGCATTGGCCAGGGGCCAACAGGCTCTAAGGATCCTTATGCGTTGCGTAGAATGGCATTAGGCTTATTAAGAATTATGGTAGAAAGCAAGCTAGATCTTAACCTTAAATCGCTGATCAGTGCATCGCTTTCAGCACACTCGAATGAGGTTGATACCGAGTGTGCAAGTGCTATTTACAAATTTATGATGGATCGCTTACGTGCTTATTACAAAGAACAAAAATTAAGTGGCAAGGCTTTTGAAGCGGTACTAGCGGTTAAGCCAGAATCTCCGTTTGATTTCCATCTTCGTGTGGAAGCGTTGGACATCTTTACCAAAGATGACGCCTCAGCGAGTTTAATTGAGGCCAATAAGCGTATTGCCAACATGCTTAAAGATCAGCAAGACTTATCAACCGATGTCGATCAATCAGTATTAGTGGAAGTGGCGGAAAAAGCATTGTATGCACAAACAGCTGAAGTGGCGAGCAAACTATCGCAATCAACAGATTATGTAAGCAATATGCAACAACTCATTTCACTTAAAGCGGGCATTGACACTTTCTTTGATGAGGTAATGGTGAATGCTGATAATGCCCAACTTAAAGCGGCGCGTTTAAGTTTGATTAATTGGGTTAGGTCTTTATTCTTATCAGTGGCTGACGTATCGCATTTAAGCTAAACCTCGATGAAAGCTTTAATTCAGCGGGTAACGCATAGTAAAGTTGAAGTAAACAATATAACTGTTGGCGAAATTGACCAAGGCTTATTAGTGTTTATTGGCATTGAAAAGGCCGATGAAAAGCCACAGATTGATAAAATGATTAAACGTCTGTTGTCTTATCGCGTTTTTTATGATGATGAGGATAAGATGAACTTATCGGTTAGTGATATTAAGGGCGGCATATTGGCTGTTTCCCAGTTTACTTTGGCTGCTGATACCAGCTCAGGCACTAGACCAGGCTTTTCAACGGCCAAAGCGCCACGCGAAGCTAAAGCTTTATATGACTATTTTTTAACTCAAATCTCAACACAGTATGCGTCAGTTCAAAGTGGTGAGTTTGGTGCTGATATGCAAGTGTCACTAACCAATGATGGGCCAGTAACTTTTCTTCTATCATGCTAGATTGGATTACTGATTTAATTACTCAATACGAAGACATGCTGATGCTAGTCGCCGTTATATCGGCGATTATTTTTGTTGTGACGTTATTATTAACACCCTATTTGCTCGGACTGATTGCCAGTAACTATTTCACTATGGAAAATCCCCATAAGCTAGAAATTAAACATATTGGCCATGTTATTGCAGTTATTGTCAGAAGTGTGATTGGTCTAATGTTGTTACTTGCTGGAATTATTATGCTGGTCACCCCCGGACAGGGTGTGATATCCATTTTATTAGGACTATTTTTAATGGAGTTTCCCGGTAAGCGTAAACTTGAGCTTAAAATTATTAATCACGACCCAACATTTAAAACCTTAAATTGGCTTAGAGCAAAAGCCAACAAACCCCCATTTGAACGATGAAAGAAAGACACATAATTGGCTATACTTTGTTGGGCGCCATCTTGGCATTCTTAATTATATTTTTATTTACCCGTGATGTGGAAATGCCTAAAAATCAAGCCATGCCTTGGCAAAGTTATGTTAATAAAAATCAACAGACTGTTGTATTCGATTTAACTATGGGGCAGAGTCGTCTAATTGATGCTGCTCGCCAGTTTGGCGTAGAAATTGAGGCGTCATTATTTGAGTATAAACAAACAAGGCCAGAGTTAGAGGTATATTTTCCAAGTACTAAGGTTGGTGGTATTGGTGCTAATATTGTTCTAAATTTGGTATTGGATGAGCAGAGTCTTGAAAATTTGAGAAGTAATATAGACCAATCTACGTTGATGCCTTCAGGGGTTAAAAAAACCACCTTTACATCAACAGGTGAGGCACTAATGTCTCATTATCAAATTAAATCTCTTAGCTTCGTGCCTAAGACTGATTTAAGTAAGGATGTAATGCTGAATTTATTTGGCGAACCAGACAGTATAGAATTTGCCTCTCAAGGCGTGTCTTATTGGCACTACCCACAAAAAGGCTTGCGCATTATTGTTGACGATGAACATAAAGAAATTCTTGAATTTTTTAATCAATAGGTAGGCAGATGATAACAATGTACGGTATTAAAAATTGCGATACCATTAAAAAAGCAAGAAAATTTTTAAACGCACATAATGTTGATTGTGAATTTATTGATTTTCGTGATCAACCTATTGATGAATCAATCTTGCAAAGCTTTGTGAATGCAATAGGTTGGGATAAATTAATCAACAAGCGTTCAACGACTTATCGCCAATTAACTGATACACAAAAGGCTAATATCACTATAGAGTTGACATTAAAAAACCCAACCTTAATTAAGCGACCTGTTTTAGTCACAGATGGCGATATAAGAGTTGGGTTTAGTGAGAAAAGCTATTTGGAATTGGTTTAGCTTTTTGCTTGTTGCTCTTCGATTTCTTTGCGAACGATTGCCATATCAAGCTCTTTTGCTTTAGTTAGCACTGTTTCCAAGTCTGCTTCTGCCATAGCGCCTGGCTGTTGGAAAATTGCAATTTGATCTCTAAAAATCATCAAAGTTGGGATAGAACGGATTTGAAATTTACCTGCTAATTCTTGCTCATCTTCTGTATTAATTTTTGCAAAAGTAACGCCTTCGATTTTGTCACTCATGGCTTCATAAGTTGGTGCAAATGATTTACAAGGTCCGCACCACGGCGCCCAAAAATCTAAGATAACGATTTCGTTATTTTGAATAGTTGCATCGAAGTTGTCATTGTTTAGCTCTAATACTGCCATGATTTATCCTTGTTTAATCTTATAAAGGCTAAAGTATATCATAAACACCTTATATTTATCAACTTGTCAGCAAAGATTTTGGTGCTTTATATGGGTTTTTCCTCTGTTGTAAATACTTTGTAGTAAACTGTTTTACAATTGTTTATATTCAAATAGCCAATGAAAATTTTAGGCATTGATCCCGGTTCAAGGATAACTGGATTCGGATTGATAGAAGCACAAAAGCTCAAGTTTACTTATTTAGCCAGTGGCTGTATTCGCACTAAAGGTGAATTAACAGACCGCATTACTACGATTTTTTTAGAAATTGACCAAGTGGTTAAAAAATATCAGCCCGATATCGTGGTGATTGAGCGCGCTTTTATGCGTCCTGATAGACCTAACCCGGATGCTGCAATAAAACTAGGGCACGCACGTGGTGCGATTATTTCAGCCGCAGGTATGAATAAAATTGTCATGGTGGAATACAGTCCTAATCAAATTAAAAAAGCAGTTGTTGGCAAGGGTCATGCAAACAAAGATCAGGTGTCTTATATGGTGTGTGAATCTTTAAAACTGAGTAAAGCGCCACAAGAGGATGCGGCAGATGCATTAGCGGGTGCTATTTGTCACGCCTATCATTGTCTTTAGTGCTTACTAAAATAGACTTTAATTTTTCCAAATCCTTCTAAGGTATCCACTGTTTCGTGGAGTTTGTTTAGAATTTCATCACTACTTTTGTCAGATTCTAAACAGCTAAGTGGCAGATAAAAATCAACATGAATCCTACTATCCAAATAGTGAAGTTGAATGCGCTCAATCTCTCCGTCACACTTGTTGTTAAACAGAGCTTTTGTTAGCATTCCTAATGCTTCGGCACGCTCTGGAAGGGTTTCATAGGGGGCGACAGTTTCATCATCTTCAGGGTCAATATGAACAGTGACATCATTAAGATCTTCAAGACATTCTTTAGCAACACGCTCAACACTCACGGTAATAATATGTCCCTCGCTTACACTTAGAAAAGGATCAACTTGTACGTGCACATCGGCTGAAATTAAGCGTCCGATTTTACGAGTGCGTAATGAATGCACACTGTTAACACCGCTGATTCTGCCAATTGAATCTCTGAGGCTTTCCACTTGATCAGCATCAATAGAAGAATCAACCAATTCCTTGGTAGCACCCAAACCCAACTCCCAAGCAATATAAATAACCATGAGTCCTACGACAATTGCTGCTGCGCCATCTAGGTATAGATAGCCATTTAAACTACCTAAAATACCAATAAAAACCACGATAGAGGATAGTGCGTCGGAGCGATGATGCCAGGCATTAGCCTTTAACATATCTGATTTGCAGGCCTTGGCTACCTTTAAGGTGTACCAGTATAGTGCTTCTTTGGAGAAGATGGAGAGGGCGGCAACACTTAACAGTAGGGTGTTGTATGAGAGTTCACTAGGATTGAACAAGCGCTCAAAGGCGTCAAAAATAATCCCAGTGCCAATAATAGCAAGAATAATGGCCAATCCAAGCGTTGCAACTGTCTCGAATCTCTCGTGACCATAAGGGTGTTCATCATCTGCTTCTTCTGCAGAATGTTTGGCAGCATAAAGCACAACACCATCTGATAATAAGTCAGAAAATGAGTGGATACCATCAGCGATTAAAGCACCAGAATTACCGAGTACACCGACAATAACTTTAAAGATTGCTAGCAAAAAATCAATAATAGCACCAATAATGGTTACTTTTTGGCTGGCTCTGCTTCGCTCTTGAGTGTTCATTGTTTGTTAATAGTTGGATTTTGTCTATTGCTTATTTTATGGCATCTGCCTGAGTTATGTGCTGTAAAAAAAATTTGAATATTCTGAACGTTACGCTGTATTTATATTAATAGCCTTGTATTTAGTGCATAAAAAGTCTGGTTTTTAATTAATTAACAGGATTTTGACTATTTATTTCGTCAATCTACCAAATGCAAATGATAACGTGTATCATTTGCATTAGTTATCAAAACATTATAAAAAGGATTAATATGAACGGTAGAAAATCTTATATAAAATTGACACCACAACAAGTAAAAGAATTTATCAACCGTTATAAATAATACAATCCATGAAATTACTATCTTCACTTAAAGCTAGTCAACAAGCTTTAGTTGGTCAAATTAATGCGACGCATGAAAAGAAAATTAAGCTATTAGGTCTAGGAATTAACAACGGTGCATCAATTTCTATTCTTATAAATCCAAGTTGGTGAAACTCAAGAGTTTTATACAGCTATCTTTGGCACTATGGTGTCACGTTTTGGTGGCAAGATAGGTGCGTTTGCTTACTTGCTATTCATCTTACTTTATTTCCCTTGTGTTGCAGCTTTTGGCGCCATGATTCGAGAAGTGGGTAAAAATTGGGCAGTAGTTGGCGGGTTATGGGCTACAGCATTGGCTTATTTTTCAGCAACTGTATTCTATCAAATAGGTGCTTAGCTTGCACCCAATGAGTTCCTTGTTATGGATTGGCGTGTTAATATTGACTCTAATTAGCTCTGTAATTATGCTGATGAAAAACTGGTAAAAAATCCACAATTATAGTGATTCAAATTACTACTGAGAGTAACTACAGACATTGTAAATAGATAAGTTGTTGTTTTTTATTATCAACTTCTTATATAATAGTGAGAATCATTCTTATTAGTATTTACATTATCAATGCTGTCAGTTGCCAATCTATCAATCGAATATCAAAATAAGACCGTTGTTGATGGATTAAATCTTGAGCTTGCCCAAGGGGAGATTTTTGCCCTGCTGGGCGATAGTGGCAGCGGTAAAAGCTCAACATTGAGATTTATTGCAGGTTTGGATAACACCAAACATGGTAAGGTTGAGTTAGATGGTGTGCGGTTGTCCGACCATGGTCAACATATCATTGCACCAGAGTCTCGAGAAGTGGGCATGGTATTTCAAGATTATGCGTTGTTTCCGCATATGAACGTATTTAAGAATGTTAGTTTTGGCATTAATCATTTGACTAAGTCAGATCAGAAGAGACGCGTTAACGAACTGCTATCTATGGTGGATTTACAAGGTTCAGAGGATAAATACCCGCATCAATTATCAGGCGGTGAACAACAAAGAGTGTCGCTTATTCGTGCATTAGCACCTGCACCTAAAATTTTGTTGATGGATGAGCCTTTTTCTAGCCTTGATAAAAATCATCGTGATCAATTAGTCGTTCAAGTTCGCCATATTCTGAAAAAAACCAATACCACTTCGATTTTGGTTACCCATGATCGAGATGAGGCAAATACCCTTGCTGATAAGGTTGGAAAAATTAATCATAAACAGTTAACTCTTAATTGATAATGTGTATCATTCGTAATTGATAATCATTATCATTTAAATTTATTTCAAGGAGAAAGTGTGAGTATTAAAACCCTAGTTTCATCAACCATTGTATTTTCAGTATTAGCTGGCTCAGCCACAATGAATGTACAGGCTTCATCAAGTGTTAATTCACAAGATGATTCTGTTACTGTTTACAGTTCAAGAAAAGAACATTTAATCAAACCATTATTTGAAGCATTTACCAAAGACACAGGTACCAAAGTAGAGTACCTAACAGGAAAGGGCGGCGCATTGATCGAACGCTTAAAGCTTGAAGGTGCTAACACCAAAGCTGATATGTTTATGACGGTAGATGCGGGTAACCTTTGGTATGCAGGATCACAAGACTTGTTTCAAAGTGTTCAAACAGAAACTTTAAAGAATAATATCCCAGCACATTTAAGAGATCCTCAGGGTTTGTGGACGGGTTTATCTATTCGTGCCAGAACCATTGTTTATAGTACGGATCGAGTTAAGCCAGAGGAGCTGTCAACCTACGCTGATTTGGCGACAGATAAATGGAAAGGTAAGTTATGTTTAAGAACCAGTAAGAAGGTTTACACCAAGTCGTTGGTTTCGTCATTAATTTACAATCATGGCAAAGACAAAGCAGCTGATATTGTTAAAGGCTGGGTAGATAACTTAGCAGCAACACCTAATGCTAAAGATTCGCACGTCATGAGTGCTATCTTGTCGGGTCAGTGTGATGTTGGTTTGGTTAATACCTATTACTTTGGTCGTTTGATTGAGAAAAATCCAACAGCGCCACTTAAGCTTTTTTGGGCTAATCAAGATACCACGGGCGTACATGTTAATGTATCAGGTGCCGGTGTAACTAAGCATGCATCAAATGCAAAAGGCGCAACGCAATTATTAGAGTGGTTGTCTTCAGCTAAGGCACAGGCTATTTACGGATCGCTTAATAAAGAATATCCAGCAAATCAAAATGTTGCTTCAGATGATGTAGTGTCGGCCTGGGGATCGTTTAAACAAGATGACATGAATTTGTCTCAAGCTGGTATTTTGCAGGCTGACGGGGTAAGGCTTATGCAAATACAAGGTTACAAATAAGCTTAAATTTGCCCATTAAAACCCAAGGCTTGAAGAGGTCTTGGGTTTTGTTGTTTAGTAAAATGCTAGAAATTAATTAGGAAATATTTTGGAAAAACACTGTTTTAAATCAAAGATATGGATAAGTATTGTCGCCTTGTTGGTGGCTATGCCAATCTTTGTGGTGGCGTTTTCTTGGCTACTTCCCGAGCATGAGCTATGGGCGTATTTTTCTGAAAACATCTTATCTGCTTTAATCAGCTCAACGCTTATTCTATTATTAGGTGTAGGTGTCGGTGTTACCTTGTTGGGTACAGTGCTTGCTTACTTAGTGGTGATGGTGGAATTCCCGGGCAGAAAATGGCTAGAATGGGCGCTATTTTTGCCATTTGCCATTCCGGCTTATGTGTTGGCCTTTGTCTATTTAGGCGTATTTGATTATTCAGGCTATGCTCAAGTTTGGATGCGTGAAGTATTAGGCCTGCCAGGGTTTGATATCCGTGCTGGTTCGTGGGCGATAATCCTAACGTTTGTATTGGTGTTTTATCCGTATGTTTATATGATGACAAGAGCCTCATTTAAGCGCCAAAAGGTCAGTATGATTGAAGCGGGTAAGTTGTTGGGTGCAAGTCCAATTAGGGTGTTTTTTAAAATCTCCTTGCCATTGGCACGTCCAGCTGCTGCAGCTGGTCTGTTGGTAACGCTCATGGAAACCTTGGCTGATTTTGGCGTGGTGAGTTTATTCAACTATGACACCTTTACTACGGCTATTTATTCTGCTTGGGGTGATTTTAGATCTATTGAAGTCGCTGCGCAATTGGCATCATTATTAGTTTTAGTGGCATTTTTCTTAATTTATTTTGAGAAAAAGGCACGCGGCCAAGCTAAGTATTACTCAGCTGATGTCACTAATAAAAAACCTTATCAGGCAACGGGTGTAATGGGTTGGTTTATTACCTTGTTTGTGTTTGGCGTATTTATGCTGTCATTTGCAATGCCAATGTTGCAACTAGTTATTTGGGGTTGGTCATCGGTTGCTGACGAGTGGAGTGTTAAATATATTGATTTGATAACTTCAACTTCAATATTAACCATTACAGCTGCTTTAATTACGGTGGCACTGGCAACTGTTTTAGCCTTACCAGGCAGGTGTAAGCAGGCTAGCAATTGGCTTAAAAGCGTCATCCGCCTAGCAACATTGGGCTATGCTTTGCCTGGCTCAGTGATGGCTGTTGGTTTGTTGTATGGTATTAATCAAGTGTCATTAATCAATATTCATTTTGGTGGTGAGAGTATCAATCATGTTATTTATGGATCGATCGCGTTGCTGTTATTTGCCTATGTGTCTCGCTTTATGGCAATTGCTTATAGTTCAATTGAGGCCTCTGCGCAGCAAATTAAGCCGGTTTATACTCAAAGTGCACGTCTACTTGGCGCTTCAAGAATGCGACTTGTTTGGCAAGTGTATCTACCGATGATGACACCGGGTATTTTGGCGGGTGGCTTGTTGGTGGCAGTTGATGTGATGAAAGAATTGCCAGCCACGTATTTACTGCGTCCATTCGGCTGGGATACGCTGGCAATTCAAGTGTATGAGTTGAGTGCTGAGGGCTTGTATGAGCGAGCTGCTGTTCCGGCGCTGATTATGGTTATTTTTGGCGCAATGTTGATGGGTGTTTTTCAATATCTAGATAAAAAATCTTCCAAAACCTCTTAAGCCAGTAAAATACCCTTAATTATTAAGGATTTTTTACTAGATATGAGTCAGTCATTATTAAATATAGAAGGTGTATTGTCAGCATCTATTGATGCATGTATTAAAAATAATGATGCGCCAGATTTGTCAATAATAACCTTATCACCCGGTACAACCACTGCTGGTGTATTTACTCAAAATGTATTTTGTGCAGCGCCCGTTTTAGTGGCTAAAAATCACTTGCAACAATCACCTTTGGCTTTACTCATTAATAGTGGCAATGCTAATGCTGGTACGGGCACGCAAGGTATGGAAAATACGGTTAAAACCTGTGAAATTTTAGCCAAAGCACTAGGCATTAAGCTTGAGCAAGTATTGCCGTTTTCAACAGGGGTGATTGGTCAGCAGCTTGACGTGTCAAAATTTGAAAGTGGCGTTCCAGCTGCCGTTGCTAATCTTGGCTATCATATTGATGATGTTGCCAAAGGAATTTTAACCACGGATTTGGTTGAAAAAACGGCTACAGTACAGTTCGAAGTTAACGGCAAAACCGTTAGCATTAGCGGTGTTGCCAAGGGTTCGGGGATGATTCGCCCGGATATGGCTACCATGCTTAGTTTTATTTTTACCGATGTTGAGGCTACACAAAGCCAATTACAAGCTTGTTTAAGTGAAGCAGTCAACCAGTCATTTAACCGGATTACGGTAGATGGTGACACCTCAACCAATGACGCTTGTACGCTAAGTGCAACTGCTGCTAGTGGGGTGGAGATTGACGCATGCAAAAATAAATTTCAACAAGCGCTTAATAAGGTTACCCAATCACTAGCGCACCAAATTATTAAAGATGGCGAAGGAGCAACAAAGTTTGTTGAAGTGTGTGTTAAAGGTGGTTCAAGTGATGCAGATTGTTTAGAGGTAGCTTACACAGTTGCACATTCACCTTTGGTGAAAACCGCATTATTTGCCTCTGATGCTAATTGGGGTCGGATTTTGGCAGCCGTTGGTCGAGCTAATATTAAGCATTTAAATATTGAAGATATTAATATTCATTTAAATGCGGTGAGTATTGTTAAAGCTGGTGAGCCAGATGCAAGCTATACTGAAGCTGCGGGCGCTGCCGAAATGGCTAAAGACGACATTGCGATTACCATTGACATTGGTAAAGGTAGTACTCAGCAAAGCGTCTGGACCACTGATTTTTCTTACGATTATGTCAAAATTAATGCGGAGTATCGCACATGAGTAACAACGTTTATCGATTGTTAATTTCTTGTCCAGATGTACATGGTCTGGTTGCTAAAGTGAGTCAATTTATTCTAGAGCATGATGGCAATATTAAAGAGGCGCACCATCATCTTGATGATCAAAATAAGCGTTTTTTTATGCGTATTGAGATTGAGCCAAGCTCTTTAAATTGTTCATTTGATGAGTTCCGTCGCTCATTTGTAACATTGGCTGACACTTATAAAATGGACTGGCGCATGAGTGACGCCTCCCATTTAAAGCGTATTTTAATCATGGGCTCTAAATCCTCACATTGTGTGGCTGATTTATTACACCGTGGTCATGAGCACGAGCTTGAAGGCGAAATTGTAGGAGTGTTGTCTAACCATCAGCGATTATCAAAAATTGCCAGTTGGTACGACGTGCCGTTCAAGCAAATTAATATTGAAACAGACACTAAAGTAGCTGACATTGCCAAGATGACACAAGCGGCGATTGACTTCAATCCTGATGTGATTGTTTTGGCGCGTTATATGCAAATTATTCCGCAAGATTTATGCGAAAAATTTGAAGGAAAGATTATTAATATCCATCATTCATTCCTACCTTCGTTTGTTGGTGCTAACCCTTACGAGCGTGCGGCAGAGCGCGGAGTAAAACTTATTGGCGCAACTTGTCATTATGTTACTGCTAATCTGGATGAAGGGCCAATTATTGAGCAAGATGTGGTTAGGGTTAATCATGGCGATAGCGCCAACGATATGAAAAAAATGGGTCAAGATGTGGAGAAAATTACACTAGCCAAAGGTTTGCAATTTCACTTAGAAGACCGTGTGTTAACCTGTAACAATAAGACAGTGGTATTCTCTTAATCGTTGACTTGGGTCAAATATTATTAATTAACAACTCCGTAAAATAATCCGCTATGGAGGCTGTTTCATCAATTGAAGTCATATTGCCGCTACTATTTTTTATAGTGGCATTTGTTTATTCGTCTGTTGGGATGGGTGGTGGTTCGTCGTATACTGCCATTATGGTGATATCAGGCATGTCAACTTTGGCAATTCCAATGGTGTCTTTATCACTTAATCTGTTTGTTACTACCATTGGTAGTTATAACTATCTTAGAAATAGTCACGGCAAGGTGCGCATTATTTTGCCATTTTTAATTTCTGCTATTCCATTTGCTTATATTGGTGGTTCGCTGCATTTGTCTAAGGATGTGTTTTTATGGATATTGCTTGTTTCGTTAGTAATTGTGGCAGCGAGAATTTATTTGTGGAAAGATACAGGCTTTCGGTTTGAGCTAAGCAAAAGGCAAAAAATTATTATTTCTTTAGTTTCTGGTTCTATTTTGGGGTTGGTAGGTGGTATTGTGGGTATTGGTGGCGGGGTGTACTTAGTCCCATTGATTATTATGCTAAATATCGGCACACATAAAGAGGCAGCAGCGGCAGGCGTAGTGTTTGTTTGGCTGGTATCTTTATCAGGGCTAATATCACGTTTGCAATACAATTCAATTGATTTATCATTATATTTGCCACTGATTTTGTCTGTGTTAATTGGTGGTTTTTTAGGCTCTTACCTGGGTTCATTTAAATTTAATTCAAAAACTATGGAAAAAGTGCTTGGTGTGGTGGTTCTTATTGCTATTGTGCTTTTGGTTAGAAAGTTAGTTATCTAGCTATTTTCAACAATAAATGCTTTAAAGCGCTCGGCAATCGGCGAAAGTTTGTTTTTAGAATGATGCACAACATACCAATGACGAGTGATTGGAAATTTGTCAATATCAAGTTGCTTAATGACATGATTCTCAAGCTCTAATTTGACTGTATGTTTAGAAACAAATCCAATGCCTAATCCTGCTTGAACAGCTTGAATAATAGCCTCATTAGAGTTAATTTCAATATCTGAATTTAGCTGATTACCAATAATTCTTTCAATAGTAATGCGTGTACCTGAACCTTGCTCTCTAGTAATAAGCGTTTCATGGGTTAAATCGTTAATAGTGTTGTTTTGATTATTAAGTAGAGGGTGCTCTGGATGGGCAATGGCAATTAAGGGGTTTTCCATAAAAGGTTGTGTAATTAGTGGCATGTCTGTTGGTGGCTCTCCCATAATGATCAAATCCACTTCACTATTGTTGAGTTTTTTGAGTAGGGATTCTCGATTGGTTACATCTAAATAAAAAGACATGCGAGGATATTTTTTCTTAAATTTTGCTAGAATATGGCTAACAAATGAATTGGTGGTTGTAGCCACAGCGATTTGCAAGTGACCTGCTTCGGGGTCAAGTGTTTGCTCAATATCCGCCTTACTTTGTTCTAATTTCTCAATGATATCTAGACTAGTTTGGTAGAATTTTTGCCCAATAAAAGTAGGCTTGATAGATTTTCCTTGTATGCTGATCAATTCTGAACCTAGGCTTTCTTGTAATTGCTTGACCTGCATATAAACAGCGGGCTGGGTAATATGTAGCTCTTGGCTGGCCTTGGTAAAGCTCTTTAGTCGAATGACCGCTTCATAGCTGTACATTTGTTTTAAAGTGTAATTAATCATAATAAGAAATTATTATTCATTGAATTAAAATTATTTTACATTATATTCGGACTGTTTCACGATGACAGTTTTTTAATGAAAGAATGGCTATATAATTGATGTTTATGAGATAATTATAATCTTGAGTGCCCTTAATTTGAACCTATATTGATTAGGCAAAAAAATTAAATTGATTGTG
>JAHZJR010000022.1 GCA_022600805.1 Pseudomonadota bacterium | reverse complement strand
TCAAATTAATGTATAATAGCCCTCTATTGCACATTAATATAAATGAGGGCCAACTATGGAAAACAAATCACTTTTTAGCGCCATTGTTCTTACTTTTGCACTAATTGCAGGCTATTTCTTTTATAGTGAAAAGCTAGAAACGTTAGAGCAAGAAGTCGCTAGTATTACACAAGAATATAATCATAAATTAAGCGCACTTCAATCCACTGAAAAAACGACTGAAAACTCAACCCTTGAGGCACTTAACAATCAGTTAATTAAAGCACAATCAGCGCTTAAAATTTCTCAAGAAAAACTCTCTTTAATGACTAGTAAAACCAGTGTTTTGGGTAACGAGATATCACAAATGGGTGATGCAAGAAATCAGGTTAAAGCGCTTAAAGGCTCTTTACAATCTGTCAAACAAAAGCTTAATATTTCTGCTGACAAACTCAGCTATCTTGAACAAGTTTTTGAAACTCAAAATAAAACCACTGTCAAACAAAACATGGTCAGAATTAAAGAACTCAAAGAAACCTCTAGCGGTATTGCTGTAACTGGCTTGATTGTACCTGCTATCGGTGTGGCAACATTGGTCTCATACACAACCGAAGAAATTGACAACTATTGTGCCAATATCAAGAACACTATTGAGCTTGAAAATAAAGTGTTTGGCAAGGTTATTTCTTTAGATGAATCTATGCAAAGAAACTATCACAACCAATGCGAAGTTAGCCTAAAAGATAAAATTAAAAAGGGCTTGAAAAAACTCCAAACCCAGTAATTTAAACTTTAAGCCACGCGATTATTAATAAGATCAGTCACGACCTCTGGTTCTGCCAAAGTAGAGGTGTCGCCTAGGTTGTCAAAATCATTCTCTGCAATTTTTCTTAAGATTCGACGCATAATCTTGCCACTACGTGTTTTTGGCAATCCTGGTGCAAACTGAATTTTATCCACGGTTGCAATAGGGCCAATTTCTTGACGTACCAGCATAACCAATTCTGTTTTTAATGCATCAGTCACTTCAATACCGCTCATAATTGAAACATAGGCATAAATTCCTTGACCTTTAATATCGTGTGGATAGCCTACAACTGCGGCCTCTGAAACACTCTCATGCAAGACTAATGCTGATTCAATTTCAGCTGTACCCAGACGATGGCCCGAGATATTTAACACGTCATCCACTCGTCCAGTAATCCAGTAATAGCCATCTGCATCGCGCTTAACGCCATCACCTGCAAAATACTTACCTGGGAAAGTTGAGAAATAAGCTTCCATGAAGCGCTCGTGGTTGTTGTAAAGTGTGCGCATTTGACCTGGCCAAGATCTGGCTAATACCAGAATACCTTCAGCTTCACCTTCAAGAATATCGCCCTTCTCATTAACCACTTGCGGCTCAATACCAAAAAAAGGCTTACTGGCCGATCCTGGCTTTAATGCAGTCGCATACGGTAATGGCAAGATCATATGGCCGCCTGTCTCTGTTTGCCACCAAGTATCAACCACAGGACATCTTGCTTGCCCAACGGTATGGTAATACCACTCCCAAGCTTCCGGATTGATTGGCTCTCCAACGGTGCCCAAGATGCGTAAACTAGAACGATCAGTTTTTTCAACAAACTCATCACCTGCACCCATGAGTGCACGAATCGCTGTTGGCGCTGTATAGAAGGTGTTGACTTGGTGTTTATCAACTACTTGCCAAAAACGGGATGCATCTGGATAACTTGGAATGCCTTCAAACATCAGCGTTGTACCGCCATTTGCCAATGGTCCATAAACAATATATGAGTGGCCCGTTACCCAGCCTACATCAGCTGTACACCAATAAATATCGCCCTCTTGATAATCAAATGCGTATTTATGTGTCATTGCTGCATAGAGTAAATAGCCGCCCGAGGTATGCAAAACACCCTTTGGTTTACCGGTAGAACCTGAAGTATAAAGAATGAACAATGGCGTTTCTGCATCAAACGATTCACAAGGACATTCGCTTGGCACATCGGCTACTAAATCATGATACCAAATATCTTTATCACTCCATTCAACTGAACCTTTGGTATTCTGCACAACCACAACCTTACTAACGCAGTCGCAACCTTCAATTGCTAAATCTACATTGGCTTTAAGTGCGGTTGATCTGCCGCCACGCAAACCCTCATCGGCGGTGATAATCACTTTACATTCAGAATCTAGAATTCTATCTTTAAGTGCTTCAGGAGAAAATCCACCAAAAACAACAGAATGAATAGCGCCAATACGTGCACACGCTAGCATAGCGTAGGCAGACTCTAAGATCATCGGCATATAAATACACACTCGATCGCCTTTTTTGACACCTAAATTCTTTAAGCCATTCGCCAATTTTGCAACTTCGTCATGTAGTTGCTGGTAAGTGACTTTTTGGCTAACATTAGGATCGTCGCCCTCCCAAATAATAGCAGTTTGCTTAGCTCTTTGTGGCAGGTGTCTATCAATACAATTGTAGGCCACATTTAACTCACCACCTTTAAACCACTCTATCTTTCCTTGGGTGTAATCTACATTGGATACTTCATTCCAGTCTTTATCCCACTGCAAGAATTCTTTGGCCTGTGTTGCCCAAAATTCATCAGAGTTATTAATCGAGTCATCATACATTGACTCATATTTTTTCTCATCACATAAAGGGGTTTTGTCTGATTGGATAATTGGATACATAATAATAGCTAATTCATTAAATTAAATTAATAATACCTAAAAACTAATTTTCTAGAAAGTTATTTACGACATCAAATCTTTTAATTCTATCGAGTTAGTGTCGCCCATATGACTAACTTGGGCTAAAAATAATTCAGCTGTTGAAATGGCATCTTGCATAGCATTATGAGCTTTGTATCTTGGCAGATTGTATTTTTCTCTTAACGAGAATAAACGCAAACCTTCTGACTGAATATAGCCCTTAGTGTTCATCATTTTTTTAGTCTCGATTTTTAAGGTATCTAGCATGATCATCGGCAGGCAATTAATTTTGTACAATTTTTGACAAGCGCAATTGATAAACCTTTTTTCAATATTATCAAAATGGACAATAATCACTCGATTTTGCATTTCGGTAAATAGCTGATCCATTGCATCATTCAGGGCGACGCCTTGACTTAAATCATCATCGGTCAATTGATGAATACTAACGTTTTCCTCAGTTAGTGATTGCTTTGGATTGATCAGTAAATGCCGACTTGAAGCGGCCAATAAATGCATGTCTTTGATAATTGTGTAGCCCATGCTAATGATTTTTTCTTTAGCGGGATGCAGTCCCGTTGTTTCAAAATCTAATACCAAAAATTCAATATCTTTAATATTTGTATTTTTATTGATCAAGGGTTTGTTTAAATAATGCCTGAGTGCTGGTGACAAATTAGACTTTAATAGCAACGATTTTTGGTAATACTTAGGAAATAAGTAATAAGCCATTTTTTTCATAATATGGATGTTTGATACTGAGAACTCATGGCAGATTGCATATTAGCCACAATATCAAACGCATCTTTCAAGTGTTTTTGATCTAAAGAAGATATTTCTTTAGTCGGCACAAAATTATCGATCGCTTGGCTGTCTTTAATTTGCTTAGACTGATGCTCAATTCTCACTAGGTTAATAAATTTATAAGCCTCAATCAAATCATTAGCGCCCGAGCTGCTAAGTGCACTCATATCAATTAATTCTCTTAATCTATCTTGAGTATTAATCGCCCCAACCCCTTGTGATAAAGCGTAAACACGCGCAAAATCAACAATAGGAACAACCCCCTTTTTTTTCAAATCAAGCGCTTTTTTATCCGCACCATGGCGATCCACAATAAAGTTTCTAAAAAAACCTAAAGGTGGCGTATAGTGTTCAGCGTTATGCGCCATATGTGTCTGAAAAATCGTGTTCTTTTTTGTTTTTCTTAAAACGCTTGGCAGTAAATCATCCAAGAGCTCAGAGGCTCCATAAATACACTTTAAATCAAAGAAGATACTGGCATACATCAGTGCTTTTGGATCAGGACTTGAAATCCAACTATTAAAATAAGAGTGCCAAACAGAAATCGTCTGTCGCCACTTAGGGTTGGTTGCCATTACATCGCCCGGGCAATACACATAACCACATTCATTAAGACCATCACTCACATAATGGGTTAATTTAGAAAAATACTCAGCGTGTAGTTTTTCATCATAATCATCCGATAATATTAATAAATTATCCTGATCTGTATGCGCAATTTGCTCCGAACGAGCAAGGGATCCTGCTACCACCCAAGCATAGGCTACTGGTGCTGGACCCAATAAAGCCTCAGCTTGT
>JAHZJR010000021.1 GCA_022600805.1 Pseudomonadota bacterium | reverse complement strand
CAAACTTATTTTGATAACTATTCACGCTCACATAAGCAACAAGTAGTGGGTGAGATTCTAGACTATAAAGACGGCAAAGCTTTGATTGAGGCAAAAAACAAATTCAGCGTAGGAGATTCTATCGAGGTGATTTTGCCAGATGAATGCTTTAACACTGTCGTTGAATCTATGGTTACTGAGTATAACGAGGGACTAGAGGTTGCTAAAGGTAGCGGCTATCGTGTTTGGATTCCTATGAAGCCCATTAAACCTGAGCTGGGCTTTATTGCAAGAAATTTTGATGAGAAGATCAAGATCAAAAACAAAAATATTCAAAAAGATCCTGAACAAAAAATTCGCCGCCCTTCTTGGTAGATAATAAACCCACTCACGTATAATATCATTCTTTACTACAAGATTGTATGAGCGTGCTTGATCAAATCCACTCGCCAGAGGATATTAAAAAACTCGACTTAGATCAGTTGCAGTCCTTAGCAGATGAAATTCGATCTTTTCTCATTGACACCATTCAAAAAACCGGTGGACATCTAGCGCCAAATCTTGGTACGATTGAAATGACATTGGCCATGCATTATGTGTTTAATACACCTGAAGACAGCTTTGTATTTGACGTTGGCCATCAAGCTTATACCCACAAAATCTTAACTGGTCGGCGCGATAAAATGGCCACTTTACGTCAAAAAGACGGTCTTTCAGGTTTTACCAAGCGCAGTGAAAGTGAGCATGATAGCTTTGGCGCTGGACACTCTTCAACCTCTATTAGCGCCGCTTTAGGAATTGCTATTGGCAATCGCCTGCATGGCAATCAAAAAAAATCCGTTGCTGTGATTGGTGATGGCGCTTTAACCGGTGGCATGTCGTTTGAAGCACTTAATCATGCTGGCGATTCAAACGCCGACTTACTCATTATTCTGAATGATAATGATATGAGCATCTCCAAAAATGTTGGTGCCATGAACAAATACCTTACCAAGCTTATCTCTGGAAAAATGTACTCAACTATGAAAACAAAATCGCTTGATTTTCTTGAAAAAGTACCGATGATTCATGAGTTTGCTAGGCGCTCCGAAGAGCATTTAAAAGGCATGGTTCTGCCAAGCACTTTATTCGAAGAGCTGGGTGTTGATTACTTTGGCCCAATTGATGGTCATGATCTACCAACGTTGGTTAAAACCTTGCAAAATTTACAGCTTCAAGACAAACCGCGCTTATTGCACATTATCACCAAAAAAGGCTATGGGCTCGAAAGTGCTGAAAAAGATCCTTGTAAATTTCACGGGGTTGCGCCAGCACAGTCCAAAGCCGACACCCTACCTAGCTATAGCCATGTCTTTGGCACTTGGATCACCAACACTGCCAAGAATAATGCAGATTTGATAGCTATTACGCCAGCCATGTGTACTGGCTCAGGAATGAGCACATTTGAAAGAGATTTTCCTGATCAATATTTTGATGTGGGTATTGCCGAACAACACGCCATTACTTTTGCAGGAGGTCTTGCTGTACAAGGGTTTAAGCCAGTTGTGGCTATCTATTCAACTTTTTTACAGCGCGGTTATGATCAGCTAATTCATGATATCGCCTTACAAGATTTAAATGTGGTTTTTGCCATCGATAGAGCAGGCTTGGTAGGGGCAGATGGCGCCACTCATGCAGGCAGTTTTGATTTAAGCTTTTTACGCTGCATTCCAAACTTGGTCATTATGTCGCCGAGTAATTCGGCACAAATGTATCAAATGCTAAACACAGCATTTGAAATGCCTGGTGCAGTCTGTGTGCGCTACCCAAGAGGCACTTCAACGAGTGAAACATACGTTAGCACGAAATCTATTCAAGTTGGTCAAGCTGAAGTGGTTCGCCAAGGTGTTGATATTGCCATTTTGGCTTTTGGCACTCTACTAGACAATGCTTTAGAAGCGGCAGAATCAATCAACGCAACCGTAGTTGACATGCGTTTTGTTAAGCCTCTGGATGAAGCTCTATTAATAGCGCTCAGCAAAACGCACAAGCAATTTATCTCGATTGAAGATAATGCGATTAACGCAGGCGCAGGTAGCGCTGTGAGTGAATTTTTTCACCAACAAGGTATTCATACGTCGCTTAAAATTCTTGGGCTGCCCGACTTTTTTACCGAGCAAGGCTCTCAAGCGCAACTTTATAGCCTATATGGTTTGGATGCTAAAGCTATTATTGCTGCTAGTCAACCATGAAAAAGCTCTTAAAACGTTATAGCCCAGACCCTCATGAGGTAAAAAACCATAAGCATTTAGGCTGGCTAAGCAAGCATTTACACGATCCCAGCTTATGGAATTTCAACCGAAAATCCATTTCTAAAGCTTTTGCAGTGGGCTTATTTTTTGCCTTTATCCCAGTACCTTTTCAAATGTTATTAGCGGCACCAGGGGCAGTTATTTTTAGTGCCAACTTGCCTTTGTCTATTGCCCTGGTATGGATTACCAACCCGTTTACCATGGCGCCAATTTACTACGGATGCTACAAGCTAGGGGCGTGGCTACTAGGTGTGCAAATTGAGACTGATGCTGTTATGTCGCTTGAATATGTTTGGCAAGTATTTGGTACAATTTGGCAGCCTTTTCTATTGGGTTGCTTGGTGGTGTCTGTGCTCAGTGCATTAATGGGTTACTTTGGCGTGCAGCTCATTTATCGATATCGAGTGTATAGACGCTCAAAAAAACTATAAATTATTTACATTCAGCTTCAGCTGCGCTCTAATTTTTGCCTCCAGCGTATCAACCAAATGTTCATTATCAACCTTCTGATCAGTCTTACCATCAACATACATTAAGTTTGGTTCACCGCCCGTTAATCCTACTGATACAGCTTTTGCCTCACCTGGGCCATTGACCACGCAACCAATCACAGCCGCATCAATCGGCTCGCTAATATCTTCAAGCCTTGACTCTAATTCGTTAACCACTTTTACCACGTCGAATTTTTGTCGTGAACAAGAGGGGCAAGCAATCAGATTAACCCCTTTTTGCCTCAAGCCCAATGATTTAAGAATGTCAAAGCCAACACGAACCTCATCAACTGGATCAGAGGCGAGCGATACTCGAATCGTATCACCAATACCTTTAGCCAACAGCAAGCCCAAACCAATAGATGATTTAACTGTACCTGAGCGCAGAGAGCCCGCCTCAGTAATCCCTAAATGCAGAGGATTGTCTATTTCAGAAGCCAATTGTTGATAAGCAAAAACTGTCATAAAAATTTCACTGGCTTTAAGCGAAACTTTGTAGTTGTCAAAATTTAGTCGATCTAGAATATCGATATGTCTAAAGGCTGACTCAACCATTGCCTCAGGCGTTGGCTCAGTATATTTTTTTTGCAAGTCTTTTTCCAAAGAGCCAGCATTAACCCCAATACGAATAGGAATACCATGATCTTTAGCGCTTGCCACCACTTCACGAATTCGATCCTCACGACCAATATTTCCTGGATTAATGCGCAAGCAATCTGCGCCGTATTCCGCTACTTTAAGCGCAATTTTGTAGTCAAAATGAATATCAGTAATGAGTGGAATATTGGCGTTTTTTTTAATCTCTTTAAACGCTTCTGCCGCCTCCATAGTTGGCACAGAAACACGCACCAAATCAGCACCTGCATCCTCAATTGCTTTAATTTGCTTTAACGTAGCGGCCACATCAGTCGTTTGTGTATTGGTCATACTCTGCACAGAAATAGGTGCATCGCCACCAATGGCAACATCACCAACAAAAATTTGTCGAGATTTTCTTCGGGTAATAGTATGTATAGGCTTCATTGTTTTTTAAATGTTTGAATCAACTCGTCTAGACCTTTGTCGCTCTTAACACGGTGATCACGTTCACCCTGATAGACTTGATTGGATTTAATTATAACGCTACTTACGCTTTCTTCTATTGGCTTTTTTCCTTTGCTAACAATGATCAAGGTGTTGCCACTCACTTCTTTAACTGGCACCTCAAGATACTGATAAGCAGATGTTGCCACTAAAACAAGAACCAATATTAAAATCCAAATTTTAACCCTTGGTTTGCGTTTTTTTTTACTCGGGTAGTAGTCAATTCCGTCTAGCATTTGAGCGCTTAGTTTTATCTTTGACTTTACCAGCTAGCTGCCCACAAGCAGCATCGACATCCTCACCACGGGTGCGTCTAGTCATAGTACGAATACCCTTGGAGAATAAAATATTTTGAAAATTTTCAATAGTTTTGGCACCAGAAGTTTGGTAGTCAGATTGAGGAAATGGATTAAAAGGAATTAAGTTAACCTTTGCCGACACCCCTTTTAAAAGTTTAGCGAGTTGTTGTGCATGCTCTGATGAATCATTTACACCTTTTAGCATAACATACTCAAACAAAATATGGCGTTCTTGCTTACCGGCATTTAAGTAAACGTCACACGCCTGCATCAGTACTTCGATCGGATATTTTTTGTTAATAGGAACCAATTCATCACGCAATGCATTGGTTGGCGCATGCAAAGAAATAGCCAAACTCACTGGCACTCGCTCACTCATTCGCTCTAAAGCAGGAACAACGCCTGAACTAGAAATGGTCACTCGTCGACGTGATAATCCAAATGACAGATCATCTAACAATAAGTCACAAGCGCTATACACAGCTTCTTCATTTAGTAGCGGCTCACCCATACCCATAAAAACGACATTAGAAATACGCTTTCCAGTTGAATTCAAATGTAAATTAGCCAATAAAACTTGGGCGATTATTTCAGCTGTAGAAAGATTTCTATTAAACCCTTGATAGCCAGTTGAGCAAAAAGTACACGCTAGCGCACAACCCACTTGAGACGAAATACATAACGTACCTCGATCTTTTTCTGGAATGTAAACCATCTCTATATGGTTTTCACTGCCTGTTTTAATCACCCACTTAATCACGCCATCAAGCGCATGATTTTTGCTAACAATATCTGGGAATTCAATGCAGGCTATATCTTTAAGTGTTTCTCTTAATTTTTTACTTAAATTAAGCATTTGGTCAAAATCAAACACATGGTCTTTGTATATCCATTTCATCAATTGCTTGGTACGATAAGACTTTTCGCCCAGCTCAATGAAAAATTCATTAAGGGCTTGCTGATTAAGATTTAAAAGATTTATTTTATTTTGCATCAATAAAAAATAGCACAGATAAACTGTGCTATTTAAAGTTTAATAATTAACCAAAGTTAACGCGTTCTAGCGCAAACACCTTCAGCACCAAAAAAATACTCAATTTCAATAGCGGCATTCTCTAATGAATCAGAGCCATGTACTGCATTTTCATCTAAAGACTGAGCAAAATCTGCACGAATTGTGCCAGCTACTGCTTCTTTAGGATTAGTAGCACCCATAATTTCACGATGTTTAGCAACGGCATTATCAGCCTCTAACACTTGAACCATGACTGGGCCAGAAGTCATAAACTCAAGTAGTTCACCATAAAAAGGGCGATCCTTATGCACGGCGTAAAATCCACCCGCTAATGCGGCATCCAGATGCAACATCTTAGCGGCCACAATTTTAAAACCGGCATTTTCAAAACGGGTGTAGATTTGACCAATGACATTTTTCGCAACAGCATCCGGCTTAATGATTGATAGAGTGCGCTCCATAGGTATCTCCCCTGCATGATAGATAAAACAACATTTTACCAAACTTTAGACGTAAAAAAAGCACCCGAAGGTGCTTTTGTCACGATAAGAATTAATGCTTAAGCATTAACCGCATCTTTAAGCGCCTTACCTGCTTTAAATGCAGCTACCTTAGAAGCTTTAATTTGAATCGTAGCGCCAGTTTGTGGATTGCGACCTGTGCGTGCGGCGCGATCTCTAACCACAAACGAACCAAAACCTGTTAACTGTACGCCGTCACCGCTTGACATGGCACCTGTAATGGCATCTGTCGTTGCGTTTAATGCGCGACCTGCGTCTGCTTTTGAAATGTTTGCTGCTGATGCAATTGCATCGATTAGCTCTGATTTATTCATACTCTTCCCCTCGGTTTATAAAAAAAAATTCTACAAAAAACATTGAATTAGTGACGAATGTTATACAGTTCAAATATCACCAATATTAAATCAATAAATTTTCACTAATTATAAGCAAAAAAATACTGTTAAATCAATCATTTGCAAAAAAAAAATTCGAATTTAGTGTTTCAAGATGAAAGACTTTACTTATTAATCTCTTTTAAAGCTCTTTGTTTGTCTCTTTGCCAATCTCTAGATTTGACATCTTGACGTTTATCATGTGCTTTTTTTCCTTTAGCAACACCGATTTCAAGCTTAACACGACCCCTCTTCCAATACATTTTTAAAGGCACAACAGTCGCCCCTTTCTGTTCAATTTTTTCTTTTAAACGATTGATTTCTAGACGATTTAAAAGTAGCTTTCTGGTTCTAGTTGCATCAGCTGTCACGTGTGTTGAGGCGCTTTGCAAGGCAGAAATATGCGCACCAAACAAAAACATTTCACCATTTTTTAAAATGACGTAGCTTTCTTTAATTTGCACTTTGTTCTCTCTAAGGCTTTTTACTTCCCATCCTTCTAAAGAAAGTCCAGCTTCTAAGGTTTGTTCGATAAAATAGTCATGACGTGCTTTTTTATTGAGCACGATTGTGTTTGAACTTACTTTAGGTTTTTTGGATTTTGCCATGCATCAACTCTCTAAAAGCGCTCTTGTACCTTATTCAGCTGAGCAAATGTATCAATTGGTTAATCAGGTAGATGATTATCCAAAATTCCTCAACTGGTGCTCAGATGCTTCCATTTTAAAGCAAACTAGCGATCACATTATAGCCTCGGTTGAGATTAATAAATCTGGCTTTAATCAAAGCTTTACTACCATCAACACCCTAACACCCAATCAACGCATTGACATGCAACTAAAAGAAGGAATATTTAAACAATTAAAAGGAGCTTGGGTGTTTACCGAACTCAATGAGAGTGCTTGTAAAATTGAATTAACACTGGCTTTTAGCTTTTCATCAAAAATATTGGATCTGGCTATTTCCCCTATTTTTACAAGCATTTCTAATGCTCAATTAGAGGCGTTTATTGCTCGTGCTAAGGCGGTTTACTAATGCTTTACGCATTTAACAAACCGTTTGGCGTATTGTGTCAATTTAGTGGCGAGGGAAACACGCTGGCCAATTATATTAATATTAAAAACATTTATCCTGCAGGTCGACTCGACAAAGATTCGGAAGGTTTATTGCTATTAACTGATAATGGTCAATTACAACACAAAATTTCACATCCTAAATTTGACAAGGAGAAAACCTATATCGTTCAAGTAGATGGAGAGATTGATACAAATGCACTTGAACAGTTACGCACTGGAGTTCAATTAAAAGATGGAGCCACTAAGCCTGCCAAAGCACGCCATATTAAGCAACCTGATTGGCTCTGGGATAGAAATCCGCCTGTTAGGTTTAGAAAAAATTGCCCCACTTCTTGGGTTGAGCTAAAGATAACCGAAGGAAGAAATCGACAAGTCAGGCGTATGACAGCTAAAGTTGGCTATCCAACGCTTAGACTGATTCGCACTCAGATTGGCCACTGGGGATTAAACGATATTAAATTAGGACAATATGAACGTCTTTGAGCTTAGCTACAATGCGCTGATGTGTGCTGATATTGCCGATAAAATTACATTGGTCAAGCAGCTTCACAGGTTAAAAAATACACAGACATTGAATTACCAATCAAGCTGTCACCTTCAGGCGGTTGAATTTCCTGGCAGGCCTGTTAAGCCCATATTGGCTAGATTTAACAGCATGCCAAAAAGAGAAAAATCTGATCTAGGCTATATCGAAACTATTCATGCAATTTGTCATATTGAGTTTAATGCGATTAATTTAGCACTAGATGCAGCTTATCGTTTTAGAGATATGCCAGATCAATTTTATCAAGATTGGATTCAAGTCGCCTTTGAAGAGTCTCAACACTTTCAATTACTCAACAATTATCTTATTGAGCTTGGCTATCAATACGGGGATTTTCAAGCGCATAATGGCTTGTGGAAAATGACATTTGAAACTGACTATGATGTGCTCGCTAGAATGGCACTTGTGCCTAGAGTGCTAGAAGCCAGAGGCTTAGATGCCACGCCAAAAATTCAAAATCGTTTTAGAAACTCCGCTTTTAAGCCAATGGTTGAACTACTAGATATTATCTTCCAAGATGAGATTGGTCATGTAAAAATCGGTAACTTTTGGTTTCATTATTTATGTAAAGAGCGGCATTTAGATCCAATTGCCACATTCGAAATGCTCATTCAAAAGCATATTGGAGAGTCATTACGCGGTCCTTTTAATATTGAGGCGCGTAAATCAGCTGATTTTACAGACCAAGAAATAGCCTATCTACAAGCTCACTAACGCAACTGAGTGAGCCATTCATCGATGGTATCAATTAGCGCGGTTGCCGTTTCTTTTTCTTTATAGTAATGGTCTGCTTTTTTAATTACCTTTTGTGCACTTTTTTTATTATTAGCGACATCCATTAACCATTTTCGGTTTTCTGCAGAACGTCTAACACCTGGAAAATCCTTCTCACCATATACGTCAAGCACTGGCTTAAGCATTACATCAAGTGGCATACGCTTAATGACTTTTTGCTTATAGTCGGTCGCACCCATGCCAACACCAACATAAGCACTAATTTTATCGTCGCCGTATTTATCAAAATAACTCATTGACATATGCGCGCCACAACCATGTGCAATCAAAATAATATTGTCAACACCATTTTGTTTGTAAAAATCAATAGCCGCTTCTATACGCTCATGCGCATAGGGGAAAATAGGCACATAATCATAATACGTTGCTTGCTTATCAAGCACAGGCATTTGTACCGACAAACTATGCCAACCTTTTTGTGCCAGCCCCACTCTTATTGGCTTCACCACACTATCCCAATTAGCATGATAGCCTCGAGAGTGAAGAACAATCACACCGCCTTTAGCCTCCTCTTGCTCAGCTTCCATATAAATACTAAACACTTCTTTGTCATTAGACAGTGGCAAATACTCCACATCACCATCCATAATCGCCTCTTCAATCTCGCTAATCATTCGTTGTTCACGTTCAACATCTGGCTTAGCAGCAGTGAACTGATTGTAGAATTTTTGCAGATAGGCTGGATCAAAATCGCCCACTTTAGGCAGCTCTGGAAATTTAGGAAAACTATCCAGACTTGGCAGAAAAGCAAAGGCATTCAGCGAAAAACTGAGTGCGGTTATTGTAATAATTTTATTCCACATATTTTTCTTTGAGTAAATCCAGTGCAATTTGCGCATCTGGATGATTGTTTTTAGCAGAGTGTGTAAACCAATAGTAAGCTTGCTTAATATCACCTTGTTCAAGCATTAATGAGGCCAGATTGTATTGTGCATATTCATCTTCTTGCCCAGCGGCACTAAGCCACCAATCTTGCGCCAGCTGAATATTCTTATCCACACCTTTGCCTTCATAATACAGCATAGCCAACTCACTTTGCGCATAAGGCAAGCCTTGTTTGGCCGCCTTTTCAAACCAATTAAACGCCTTTTTGTTGTCTTGTTCTGCACCAAGCCCATGCAAATAGCTTAGTCCAATATTATTTTGCGCAGCACTATGTCCGCCATCAGCGGCACGCATCATCCACTCAAAGGCATCGTCATTACGACCTGCTTGTGAATAATCGTAGCCAATTTGATACCAACGATCAAATCTTGTTTCAGCTTGCGCGAAAGGGGTTGTTAAAACGTAAAAAAGGGACGCTATTAACATCCCTTTTTTTAGAACAATGGTTAACAAGTTACTTAACTGTTAGACCCAACAATTTCCAATCGTTCGTACCACCACGGTAGTACTTGATTTTGCTTTGTGGGTAACCCATCGTTAACAGCGCACGAATCGCTGCAGGCGACTGTCCACACCATGAACCATTACAGTACAAGTATAACGTCTTAGCATTGTCGTAGTTTAATACGCCATCCATATCTACAACGCCAAACTTATCCGTTAGGATTTCTACAACAGCCATAGGATCTTTAGCTAACGCCTTAGAGTTAAGCTTAGTAAATGGAACGTTTACTGCGTGAGGAATCATACCTTTCTTAGCCCAACCCGGTGTACGTGCATCAATAATCATTTGAGTTGCATCGCCACCAGCAATATCACGTGCTGCATGAATTACATCTAACTCAGTAACTGTTGCAACAGCAGCTGGCGCAAACGGATTTGTTGGCTGGATACAAAACGGCGGACAAGGACGAGAAGTCTTTGCAAACGCTGGATCCACTGTATTGCTGTTATCTGCATTACGCGAAATACCTGCAATCTCCAAAACACCCTTAACAATACCAACTGGCTTACCAGCTTTTTTTGTTGAAGTTGCCGAAGAGCCGTTATTCCAGTTATGGTCAGCACCTAAGAAGTCTGCTGATTGAGCTGAAAAAGCCAGTGTTGAAATTACAGCTGCCGCTAATAATTTAATTTTCATAATAATCTCCTAGATTAAAAAGCACTCGTGTCGAGTGCTTTTATGAATCAATTACTTAGTAGTTAAACCTAAAGATTTCCAAGCATTCATACCACCACGGTAGTACTTAATCTTGTTTTCAGGGTAACCCATTGTTAATAGCGCTCTAATTGACGCTGGAGATTGACCACACCATGAACCATTACAGAATTGGTATAAAGTTTTAGCATTGTCGTAGTTTAATACGCCATCCATATCTTTAACGCCAAATTGTTCAGTCATAATTTCTACTACAGCCATAGGATCTTTCGCTAATGCTTTAGAGTTAAGCTTCGTAAATGGAACGTTAACCGCACCTGGAATAGTTCCTTTTTTAACCCAACCCGGTGTACGTGCATCAACAATTAGCTTTGAAGTGTCGCCACCAGCAATGTCGCGTGCCGCTCCAATCATATCTAGCTCTGTGATTGTGTCAACTGCTGAAGGTGCAAATGGTGCAGTTGGCTGAATACAGAACGGTGGACAAGGACGTGATGTCTTTGCAAAAGCTGGATCGATCGTCGCTTTGTTATCTTGGTTACGTGAAATACCCGCAACTTCCATAACACCTTTTGTGATACCAACCGCTTTGCCTGTTACTTTTTCTGCAAAAACCGGTGATACTGATAATGCTGCCGCAACAGCTGTACTTACTACTAATGTTTGAAGTTTCATACTTCTCTCCTCTTTATATTTAAAAAACAACTCTTTTTGAGTCTATATTGGTAGCGCCTAGTCTTAAAAAAACTAAACGCCACAAATTCTGTACCTAGTCACAGCTAGGCTCTTCTTCTAAGTTATGATTTGCAAAGAAATCCATCACGCATTCCTCTCTTTCATCTTCTTCTGCACCGTCACAAAAATCTGCAGCAGCATCACGAATAACTTGTTTTTGAGCTTCAGTTGCGTCCTTTGCTAATGGCGCAGTTGTTTCACCATCCATATGTGCAAATGTTGTCGCGCTTAATAATAAACCAAATAATATAGCTAATTTCTTCACTTCTTCTCCTTATTCAAATACGTTAAAAATTATCTTTATACCATGAAGGCAAGGAATTGCAAGTTATTTGACGACTATCTAAATATTATAATTTTTTAAAAATAAAGACGAACAAATTAAACCAAACT
>JAHZJR010000100.1 GCA_022600805.1 Pseudomonadota bacterium | reverse complement strand
TTTGTGATTTTTTTTTGATGAAATAGTTCAACGTAAATCGAGTGCCGACCCTTTTTCTGTAATTTAATTTACAAAAAATGACGTTAAAGACAACACGCTTTTTATCGGTTCGAATGTTTCAATAGTACAACTTTAATATCGTAAATCGTAAATTCGTTTCTGGACCATCACCCTGACATCATATGTGTTTTAGGTCATCGCGCAGTTCGGAAAATTGAGTTTGCATGAACATAGCGTTAAAAAAAAACGTGATTTTTCTGGACAGAATGGCTTTCAATGTTGGTCCGAGGTCCTCAAACTACGATGAATTTACGATGTTTTTCCGACAAAAAAGTTGAGGAATATATTCATTACAGACATTTTTGCGTCGATTTTTACGCTGATATGAATTTCAGATTATTTTTTGTGATCTGCCTGATTCCACCGATACGATGCGTGTATAGGTAAAGTGTGTTTTAATGTCATTTTTTGAAAAAATTAAACCGGTACTAATTCACCCTTCCCTAAAAAAACAACATTTTTACCCATTTTTGTCTAACCTCAGTGTGGCGACCTTCGATATTTCGGAGTTGGTTTTTTCGAAAAAATGGAAAAAAATCGAAAAACGGGATCGGTACAAGGTGAATTTTAGCGATTAGGTCAAGGGTAAGAAAAGGGGTCGATTGTCTGTAATTGTCGTAGCGCGACGTTCGATAAACCCCGATCGGCTGAGACATCTAAATAAAAATCGAAAATGTGTCTATGCTCAGCATGTACAAACCAGATTCCCGAAAATCTTAAAAAGTGCAAATCATACCCTTGGGTTTGCTCGGACGTGTCGGATGTAATTGGTCGGGTTGTAAGATATACCAGACACACATTCCTAGGAGTCGCGTGTTTTAAAGGGGTGGGCCAGTGTTTTTTTCTCGACATATTGGCATGTGTGTTCTAGTGTGTAATTTGAGATGAATTCGAGTGTGATCAATCAGTCCGATGAGACAACCGAGAGGGCCTCATGTCTGGCTAGTCCGACAACTTTATTCATTATTCTCATTATCTTCCTTGTGCTCTCCCTTTTCACATCGATGAACGAAAAGGAAAAATGACGCGAAAAAATATAATCATTTTAAATATGCAATCACTATTTCAGATCGAAACGAGTAACATTTGGTTTGGGTGATTCGGTTCACTTTAATTCTACATTTAGACATATCAATCATGACAGAGTACGGTATTCAGCAGCAATTGACGCAGCTTACAACTACTGATGAGGAGATCACTACGGATGCCAAAGTGACATTCTTCAAACGTAATTTCCAGAAGATCAAGCGACATGCTATGTCCAACGCCGCATATGAGATCCGCAACGCTTCATTCGGAAAATCGTTCTTTTCTGAGTGCAAGACATCAGGTGATCTTGTGTCTGATACATGGCTGACGATTGATCTGAAACCATTGCGATTGAAGAATGCTGGTCTTGGAGATACTGTGCATTGGTCGAACGCGCTTGGTCATGCAATGCTCGAACATGTCCAGTTTTGTTTAGAGAATGATACTTTGCAGACGTTGGAAGGTAGATACATGGAGATTAAGCATGAGTTCGAGAAGACTGCTGATGTGGACACGGATGGATTGATTTTGCGTTCTCGATCGAAAAAACAGTTAGTGGATTGGGCCTATTTTGGAAACTCGGTCGATGTCGATGGACATCCTGTAACTCGATTGCGAATCCGGTTGCCTTTTTATTACACCCAGGCCCTGAACCTCGCTTACCCTAATTGTGCGGTCTACTATGGGGCTCCCACGTTCAAGGGTCTTCTGAGGCATAAACGTGATCTATTGGTCTTCTCGAACCCGGACAACACAGCCCTGGACGATGAGTATAATGGCGATATTATTAATATGTGGACTCATCTGCATAATGTCTTCGTAACTGATGAAGAGAGAATTGGTTTTTCGAAGAGCTACCATACGTATACAATCAAGAACGTCAGTGTATCAAAGCATAATGAGAAACCCGCTGGCGCACCTCGAGTATCCGTGGAAATCAAAGACTTTAGGCATCCTGTGAGTGCCTTGTACGGAGTTATCCAGAAGGAATCGAACATAGAGAAAAATGATCACTTCAATTTTGAACTGACTGAAGGCCGTGGTGATTCGCCTTATTATGATATGACAATTAAACTTGGGAACTATACTCGTGAATCCTTGATGCCGCCCGAGTTCTATGAAAAAATCCAGCCTGCCAAATACTGGAAAAACACACCTTCACGACCGATTATTGCTTATTCTTTTGCCCAATTCCCTCGCGAATGGTTTCCTTCTGGGACTTGTAACTTTACCCGTGTTGGTACTTCTACGTACTCTTTTAATCTGCCGCGTTCTGACCGTGATGGTAACACTTTTGGTAAAGCCGAAATCACGTTTTACTGTGAGTTTTACAATTTCATCTTGATTGAAGATGGTGGTGTGCGCTTGAAGTACGCATAAACTCTGTGGATGTAGTCGATGTTGAATTAAAGAATAGTCATTTTAAAACTGTTTTTCATTTGAATTATTATTAAATCCTTCCTGTGGGGATATAGGAACTTGTTGTGCGAAGTATGCCTCCTTGACTTTGTTCTGCACATAAATGGACACGATTGATTTCATGACGAGCAAAAGGACAGACCATGTAACTGCTGATATCACGTCGTAAACCCTCGAGAATGCGATCTCTGATGATATCCCTTCGTATTCGATCCATTGGAAGTACGTGTACTGGATGAGAATAGC
>JAHZJR010000020.1 GCA_022600805.1 Pseudomonadota bacterium | reverse complement strand
AAGCCACAAATGGCCTTAGCAAAGGCATATGGGTTTGATGATTACGCAACGCCAGCGGGCGGTTGTTGTTTTTTAACCGATAAACAATATTCAGATAAATTAGTTGACATGTGGCAAGCTCGTGGCAATCGTGATTACCAGCTTGATGATTTAATGATGCTTAAAGTGGGTCGACATATTCGTCCTAATCAGCGCTTCAAGATAATCATTGCCAGAGAAGAAGGAGAAGTTAGGTTCTTAGAGGGTTATCGAAATCAATACGCCAATCTTTATCCAATTAGTTGTAATGGACCGATTGCATTAATTGATGGTGAGCCAAATCAAGAAGATTTGAAAATTGCCGCTCAAATTCTAGCACGCTATTCGCAAAGTCGAGAGCAGTCAAGTGTTGAGGTTGAGGTGAAACTCAATGTAGGCGTAACACAGCAGTTGAATGTTACCCCGTTAGGAGTCGATGATATTCCTAAAACTTGGTTTGTTTAGCCACCACCAACTGCTTTAATAATCTCAATTTGATCATTTTCATTTAGGGCAAATTCGCCATGTTGGGATTTGGGAATAATCATTTCGTTCACTTCCAAGGCGATACGCTGATCTTGATAATTAAGCTGCTTGATTAATTTTTCGGCTGTGGCTGGTTTTTCTATTTCCAGTTGCTTGCCATTAACAATAATAATCATTTATCCATTTTTCCAATGGCGCAAGAAACAAACGATTTGGCTTTTGCTTTAGCAGAATCAAATCCGTGTACAGAGTCTGTTTCTGGATAACCTAGATCTAGCAATACTTTGGTTACGGCCTCTTTATTGGAATCATCAATGTCAATATCAACAACACCTTGTTCAATATCTATATTGATTTGATCCGTGGCAAACTCGGCAGTTAATTTTTTAGTGATTGAACCAGCGCAGCCCCCACATTTAATGTTATCTACTGTAATTTTCATGGTATTTCTCCATCATTATTTATGATTAATTATACCCCTTAGATTTGTATATTTGCCCTTCAGGGTAGTGAGACAATATGGTAAAATTCACGAAGTTTTTCATTCAGGAGTATCCGGTGTCGCAAGTTGCCTTATTAGCGTTAGAAGATGGTCAGATTTTTTACGGAAAATCTATCGGCAGCACTGGTGAAACATTGGGAGAGGTTGTGTTTAACACCTCGATGACTGGCTATCAAGAAATTCTTACAGACCCCTCTTATACCCAGCAAATTGTTGCATTGACTTATCCGCATATTGGTAATACGGGTACTAATGAAGTTGATCAAGAGTCCTCTAAGGTTTATGCAGCCGGATTAATTGTTCGTGATCTGCCATTGCTGCATAGTAATTGGCGCAATACTATGCCATTGGATGAGTATTTAAAGCGTAATAATATTGTCGCTATTAGTGATATCGATACGCGCGCCTTAACGCGTCATTTGCGTACTAACGGATCTCTTAAAGGTTGTATTGTTGCTGGTGAAAATATTGATGAAGCAGCAGCAATCGCTAAAGCTCAATCATTTGCTGGCTTGAAGAATACAGATTTAGCCAAAGTGGTTTCTACAACGCAAACGTACACATTTAGCCAAGGTTCTTATTTTTTAGAAACGGGCGAATTTTCTGATTTAGAGGTCAAATTCAATGTGGTTGTTTACGACTATGGTGTCAAGACCAATATTCTGAGAATGTTAGTTGATCGAGGCTGCCATTTAACTGTGGTCAATGCACAAACGCCAGTTGCTGATATTTTAAATACAAACCCTGATGGTGTATTTTTGTCTAATGGACCAGGTGATCCTGAGCCATGTGAGTATGCAATTGAAAACATTAAAGTATTGTTAGAAAAAAATATACCGATTTTTGGTATTTGTTTGGGCCACCAGTTGTTAGCATTGGCTAGTGGCGCTAAAACACAAAAAATGAAATTTGGTCACCATGGCGCAAATCATCCTGTGCAGGATGTGACCTCCAAACAGGTAATGATTACTTCGCAGAATCATGGCTTTGCTGTAGCAGAATCAAACATGCCAAGTCAATTACAAGTAACGCATCGCTCACTGTTTGATAATACCGTTCAAGGTGTTAAAGTAGTGGGTAAAAAAGCATTTGGCTTTCAGGGACATCCGGAGGCCTCTCCAGGCCCTCATGATGTCAGCGGATTATTCGACACTTTTATTGAGGAGATGAGCTCATGAAACAATTATTAATAAGTTGGTTACTATTGACATTCAGTTTAGTTAGCGTCGCTGAAGAGGTTGACCCGTTTGAAGAAACTAATAGAGTCATCTATGAATTTAATGAAGTCGTTGATGATAATTTGTTAGAGCCAGTTTCTCGTGCCTACCAAGATCATATGCCTGATTTTTTACAAAATCGCGTTAGTCATTTTTTTGGTAATTTGCGCGATGTATCTACATTGGCTAATCAAATTTTGCAATTCAAGATAGAGCAAAGCGCCATTACCTTAAGTCGTATTGTGGTGAATTCAACCGTTGGTTTATACGGATTATTTGATATCGCAACAGATATAAGTTTAACCACCGATAATGAAGATTTCGGACAAACACTTGCTGTCTGGGGTGTGGAAGAAGGTCCTTATATTATGCTGCCTTTAATGGGACCATCAACACTTAGAGATGGTGCTGGTTTGTATGTTGACCTAACCTCAGATGCCAATTTGATTAACGAAATGGATGACCTGGGCGCTATCAGTGCAAGTGCAATGAATATTGTGGATAAGCGGGTTGAATTATTGCCTGCCACTGATTTATTAGATCAATCTGACGATCCTTATATTGCCATGAGGTCTTCCTATCTGCAAAAACGTAAGTTTGATATTTTTGATGGTAATTTACCCATTGAAGAAGACGAATTTTAAAAAGAATTAACCTTTAGAGAAACATGCCAAAAAGACAAGACTTAAAAAGTATTTTGATTATCGGTGCTGGGCCTATTGTTATCGGGCAAGCCTGTGAGTTTGACTATTCTGGCGCGCAAGCCTGTAAGGCGCTTAGGGAAGAAGGGTATCGTGTTATTTTGGTTAATTCGAATCCTGCTACTATCATGACCGATCCGCAAATGGCGGACGCTACCTACATTGAACCGATTGAATGGCGTACGGTCGAAAAAATTATTGAAAGTGAAAAGCCAGATGCACTTTTGCCAACAATGGGTGGGCAAACTGCTCTTAACTGCGCGCTTGATTTAGAGCGTCACGGCGTATTGGAAAAGCACAATGTGGAGATGATTGGCGCCAAAAAAGACGCTATTGACAAGGCTGAAGATCGTGATTTGTTTCGTGAAGCTATGCTTAAAATTGGCTTGGATATGCCCAAGGCGGCCGTTGCGAATACATTGGAAGAAGCTTTTGCCATACAAGAAACAGTCGGTTATCCAACAGTAATTCGCCCTTCGTTCACCATGGGTGGCTCAGGTGGCGGCATTGCTTTTAACAAGGAAGAATTTGTTGAAATTTGTGAACGTGGACTCGATCTTTCACCAACTAATGAGCTGTTAGTTGAAGAATCTATTTTAGGCTGGAAAGAGTTTGAGATGGAGGTGGTACGCGACACTAAAGACAATTGTATTATTATTTGTTCTATTGAAAATTTTGATCCAATGGGCGTGCATACGGGTGATTCTATTACCGTTGCCCCAGCGCAAACCTTAACGGACAAAGAATATCAAGTGATGCGCAATGCCTCTTTGGCGGTATTGCGTGAGATTGGCGTTGATACTGGCGGCTCAAACGTGCAATTTGCCCTCAATCCTGAGAATGGCCGTTTAACCATTATCGAGATGAATCCACGTGTATCACGCTCATCCGCACTCGCCTCAAAAGCAACAGGATTTCCAATTGCCAAAGTAGCGGCGAAATTAGCCGTAGGCTATACACTTGACGAACTCGATAATGATATTACTGGTGGGAAAACACCTGCTTCATTCGAACCAAGTATTGATTACGTTGTCACAAAAGTTCCACGTTTTGCGTTTGAAAAATTCCCTAAAGCAGATGACCGCTTAACCACGCAGATGAAGTCAGTAGGCGAAGTGATGGCCATGGGTTCCACTTTTCAAGAATCCTTGCAAAAAGCGTTAAGAGGCTTAGAGACAGATAAAGTTGGACTAGATCCTGTGGTTGATTTGAATGCAGACGACGCGCGCAATAAAATTCGCTCAGAGTGCATTACTGCACGTGGCGAGCGTATTTTTTATATTGCAGACGCCTTTAGACTAGGCATGAGTCTGGAGGAAGTGTTTGATTTATCTAAAGTGGATCCTTGGTTTTTAGCTCAAATTGAAGATATTGTTTCTAGTGAAATGCAGGTTAATGGCGCAAGTATTACTGATATTGAAACAGATGATATGTTTGCCTTAAAGCGCAAAGGATTTTCGGATGCCCGATTGGGGCAATTGCTCAATTGTAGTGAGTCTTCTGTGCGTGAGCGCCGTAAAGCGCTAAATATTAAGCCAGTTTTTAAGCGCGTTGATAGTTGTGCTGCTGAGTTTGATACACAAACTGCTTATCTTTATTCAACCTATCAGCAGCAATGTGAGGCAAACCCAACCGATAAGAAAAAGATTATGATTTTGGGCGGCGGCCCTAATCGAATTGGTCAAGGTATTGAGTTTGATTATTGCTGTGTTCATGCTTCTTTAGCGCTACGCGAAGATGGCTTTGAAACCATCATGGTTAATTGTAATCCTGAGACTGTTTCAACAGATTATGATATTTCAGACCGCTTGTATTTTGAGCCACTGACACTGGAAGATGTGTTGGCAATAATAGATACTGAGAATCCAGATGGTATTATTGTGCATTATGGTGGACAAACTCCTTTGAAATTGGCTGACGCTTTGGAAAAGAGCGGCGCAAAAATTATTGGCACTAGCCCGGATGCAATCGACTTAGCAGAAGATCGTGAGCGTTTTTCTGCAATGCTTCAAGAGCTAGGTTTAAAACAACCTTTAAACGGTACAGCACGCTCATTAGAGCAAGCACAAGATATTGCTGACGCAATTGGCTTTCCGCTAGTTGTCCGCCCTTCTTATGTGTTAGGTGGCCGTGCGATGGAGATTGTTTATAATAAAGAATCTCTAGATCACTATATGCATACAGCTGTTCAGGTTTCTAATGATTCTCCAGTATTACTAGACTCTTTTTTAGATCATGCTATTGAAGTTGATATCGACGTTATTTCGGATGGTACAGATGTCGTTATTGGTGGCATTATGCAGCATATTGAGCAAGCAGGCATTCACTCAGGGGATTCGGCTTGCTCATTACCACCGTATTCGCTTTCAGAAGATGTTTTAAACTCGATGCGTCAGCAAGTGATTGCTATGGCTAAAGCACTCAATGTTGTTGGCTTGATGAACACTCAGCTCGCTTATCAAGATGGTGAAATTTATGTGATTGAGGTTAATCCACGGGCATCGCGTACAGTGCCTTTTGTTTCTAAAGCGATTAGCGCGCCGCTAGCAAGTATTGCTGCACGTGTTATGTCAGGAAAATCACTCCAAGAGCTGAATTTTACACAAGAGATTGTTCCTAAGCATTACAGTGTTAAAGAGGCAGTATTTCCATTTAATAAATTCTTAGGTGTGGATCCAATTTTAGGTCCAGAAATGCGTTCAACAGGCGAAGTGATGGGTGTTGGCGATGACTTTGCTTCTGCTTTTGATAAAGCTCAATTGGCTGCTGGATCTCGTGCGCCTGAAGAAGGTAGTGTTTTTGTGAGTCTTAGACGCCTAGATCGCGGTGATTTGGTTAGTTTGGGTGAGAAGCTATCTCAACAAGGATTTAGTTTGGTAGCCACTCGGAGCAATAGAGATATTTTAATTGAAGCCGGTTTGGAATGTGAAATGGTTCATAAGGTGTCAGAAGGGTCACCACATATTGTTGATATGATAAAAAATGACGCAATTGATTTAATTATTAATTCCACTGAAGATACTCAAGGCGTGGAAGATGCAGCTGCTATTCGTTGCCAAGCATTAGTTCATAAGGTGCCATTTACGACAACAGTAGCTGCAGCATTTGCTATGCTTGATGGTTTAAAAACGCACGAAGAGATTACGGTGAGAACGCTGCAATCTCTTAGGCATTAAAGAGGAAGTTTTGCATGGAAAATATTCCAATGACAGTTGCTGGTGCTAAGGCATTAGAAGCCGAACTGTTACAACTTAAAGATATTGAACGTCCGCGTATTGTAGAAGATATTGCAACGGCACGTGCGCATGGTGATTTAAAAGAAAATGCTGAATATCATGCGGCTAAAGAAGAGCAAAGTTTTTGCGAGGGTCGAATCAAAGAAATTGAGTCAAAACTGTCGCGCATGCAAATTATTGATGTATCCAAACTTACACAAAATGGTCGATGTGTATTTGGCACGACGATCAGCCTAATCAATATCGAAGATGACAGCGAGATTACTTATCAAATCGTTGGTGAAGATGAGGCGGATATCGGTAAAAATAAAATTTCATGTCATTCTCCGATTGCCAGCGCTTTAATGGGCAATGAAGAGGGTGATGAAGTCACGGTAAAAGCCCCTAGAGGTGATATTGTTTATGAAATTTTAAGCGTAGAGTATTTATAAAATTTTCTAAAGGATTTTAACTTGCTCAATTTGTTCAGTGAGCAAGTCTAAAAAGTACTGCTTTCTCTCTTCATTAAAACGACTAATAGGTCCGGAAATAGTCAATGCACCTATCAATTGACCACCTTTAGATAAAATCGGTTTTGAAACAGCAAATAAAGCAGCATTATGTTCATTTATTGACAAATAATAACCTTTGTCGCGAATATTTTTAAAAAAGCCACTTTTGTCTTGCAAACGCCGTCCGTAAGCTAGAATTACTCGACCAGAGGCACCGCGGTTAAGCTCTAATTGGGTGCCAACATCAATATTATGTCTAATCATATCGCGTGAGTGCGCCCGATATAGGCAAATCCTATCATTGTCTTGTTGAATAAAAAACGAGGCGGTTTCATTACACATGTCTCGAATATGATCAACCACAGGGCTAATTTGAGTCAGTTGATTGGTTTTTTGATAAATAGCACTTAAAGACAGTGGTGTGGTACCAATACAGTAGTTTTTATCTGCAGTTCTAATAATATAGCCATATTCTGACAACGTGTGTAAGATGCGGTAAGTGGTTGAGGCGTTGAATCCTACTTGATCACAAATCTCTTTTAAGCTTAGCGAAGGTCTATCCATCGTAAAAATAGACAGAATAATAAGACTTTTTTCAATCGCAGTCACTTTTTTTTCTGTCGGATTAATGTCTGTCATGGTCATTTTTTCGTATTATAAAATTTAATGTTATATTAAGGAATTATTTTTTGCATGGTGAAATATTCGTTAAAAAAAATATTATTTTTTCATATAATGAAATACTTAATTACATAATGAAAAAAGTGTTTAAAAGTTCAGTATCATAATTCTCACTAATCAAGTAAATAAATTAATAATACGGACGAGGAGAAAGACAATGACTAGACAAGAACAAATTACAGCATTAGAAAAAGAATGGGCTGAAAATTTACGCTGGCAACATGTTAAGCGTACTTATAGCGCTGAGGATGTTGTCCGACTGCGTGGTTCTAAGCAAATTGAATATACATATGCCAAAGATGGCGCTGATAAGTTGTGGGGTTTAATCAATGGCGACTCGAAAAAAGGCTATGTTAACTGCATGGGTGCGATTACTGCAGGACAAGCTATGCAACAAGCCAAAGCAGGTATTGAAGCTATTTACTTATCAGGTTGGCAAGTTGCTGCTGATGGTAACACATCAGAAACAATGTATCCAGACCAATCTTTGTACGCTTATGATTCAGTGCCAACTATGGTGCGTCGTATTAATAACACCTTTAAGCGCGCTGATGAAATTCAACATGCTAAGGGGATTAATCCTGGCGATAAAGAATATATTGATCATTTTTTGCCAATTGTGGCAGATGCAGAAGCTGGTTTTGGCGGCGTCCTAAATGCTTATGAATTAATGAAGAATATGATTACTAATGGAGCTGCCGCTGCACACTTTGAAGATCAATTGGCCTCTGTTAAAAAGTGTGGCCATATGGGCGGTAAGGTATTGGTACCAACACAAGACGCTATTCAAAAGTTAAGTGCAGCTAGATTGGCCTCCGACGTTATGGGTGTACCAACAGTGCTACTAGCGCGTACGGATGCAGAAGCTGCAACATTGATTACATCAGATGTAGACCCAGTTGATGAACCATTTATTACTGGAGAGCGTACCGCTGAAGGCTTCTTTGTTGTTAAAAATGGGCTTGATCAAGCTATTTCACGTGGTGTTTCTTACGCACCATATGCAGATTTAGTTTGGTGTGAAACTGGCAAGCCTGATTTAGGCTTTGCGCGTGAGTTTGCAGAAGCAGTATTAGCTGAAAATCCAAATCAATTGTTAGCTTACAATTGCTCACCTTCATTTAACTGGAAGAAAAATCTAACAGATTCTCAAATCGCTTCTTTCCAAGAAGATATTGCTGCCATGGGTTACAAATATCAATTTATCACTTTGGCTGGTATTCACAATATGTGGTACAACATGTTTGACCTTGCGCACGAGTATGCTCAAGGCGAAGGTATGAAGCATTATGTTGAGAAGGTGCAAGAGCCAGAATTTGCAGCAGCAGAAAAAGGCTACACGTTTGTTGCTCATCAACAAGAAGTGGGTGCAGGTTATTTTGATGATGTAACGACAGTTATTCAAGGTGGCGCATCTTCAGTGACGGCTTTAACAGGTTCAACCGAAGAAGAGCAGTTCTAAAACTTGATATTTTTTGATAAAGTTAGTTGGTTTATACTATGACATGAGCTAACCACTTTATGAATTTATATGATGACAATGAGCACGCAATCTAGCAATCTGCCTGAATCGACTGCCAAGAAGATATTAGCGGGTTTTGAGAAACATTATCGTGTTTTTCAACAGGCCTCGGTGCAAGCCAAATCTCGATTTGATCGCTGCGAATGGCAGCAATTATTGGATGATTATCGAGCGCGACTTTATTTTTATGACAAGCAGGTTAAGCAGTTTTGTCTTGGGCTTAACGCAGAGGTTAATACAGACATGTTTGATGAGAAAGTTTGGATCAACACCAAGCTTGCTTATATTAATCTGACGTCAAATTATAAGCAGCCAGAACTGGCTGAAACGTTCTATAACTCAGTTTTTTGCTTATTGTTTGATAAGCGTTTTTATAATAATAACTTTATTTTTGTGAAGCCATCCATATCGACAACTTTCATTGATATGGATGACCCAATTATTGATAGTCATTATATTAAGGCTTCTCAATTAGAACAAACTTTGCAATTGGTTTTTACCAAGCTAGACTTTGTAACGCCATATCAAGATTTAACGCGCGATGTATCGCGCTTAAAGCAGCAATTTGTTAAGCAGCTTAATTTATCAGAAGATGAGGATTTTGAATTACAGCTGGTTAAAAGTACCTTTTTTAGAAGAAAGGCTGCTTATATCGTTGGCGAGGTTGTGTTAAAGAATAATCAAGTTCGTCCTGTTTTAATCGTCTTATTAAATGATGAAAAAACTGGCATATATGTTGATGCATTGCTAACCGATGTTGACAATATCTCGATTGTCTTTAGTTTTTCTAGATCGTATTTCTTTATTGATACAGATTATCCTGCGGCTGTGGTTGATTTCTTAAAGTCTATTTTGCCTGGCAAAACTAAAGCCGAACTGTATAGTTCTATTGGGTTGCATAAACACGGCAAAACTTTACTCTATCGACGGTTTCTAAAATATTCTCGTAGTACCGGAGAAAAGCTGATTCTTGCCCCAGGTATTAAAGGCATGGTAATGACAGTTTTTACATTCCCTATGTTTCCTTATGTATTTAAGGTAATTAATGATAATTTTGCGCCACCGAAGACTACCACCAAGCAGCAGGTTAAAGACAAATATTTTTTTGTGAAAAATCATTGCAAAGTAGGGCGTTTGGCAGATACCTGGGAATTCTCAAATGTTGCCTTTCCCATTCGAGATTTAGATACAGAGCTGCTGAACGAACTGAAAAGCAAAGTCGGCTCCAGCATTATGATCGAGGGAGATTTGCTCATTATTAAACATTTGTATATGGAAAACAAAATGATCCCACTTAACTTGTATATGAAAAATGCTGAAAATGAAGATTTGGAGCATATTGTCAATGATTATGGTCGTGCCATTGACGAGTTAATTAATGCGGATATTTTCCCGGGTGATATGCTCACTAAGAACTTTGGGGTAACACGTCAAAATCGGGTGGTTTTTTACGATTATGATGAAATTACCACTATGGATCAACCTGTGTTTAGAAAAATTCCAGATGCCAGACATGAAGAGGACGAAATGGCCGCCGAACCTTGGTATTACGTAGGTCCGGAAGATGTCTTTCCAGAAGAGTTTAAATTATTCATGTTTAGTCAAAATGATAGCAAAAAGATTTTTGCCAAATCGTATGAAAAACTCCTGAATGTTGATTACTGGAAGTCTGTACAAGATAATATTAAAAATGGCAATATTATTGATTATTATCCTTATCGACAACGATACAGAATGTCTCAAATTTACTCACAATCCGTTTAGTCCATATGCAAAAAACCAGCGACATATCAGATCAATTACATCCCAATATACAGTACCTGGAGCCAATCTATTGTCGCTATGGTGCCAAGACAGACTTTTTTGGCATTATTCATACTGTTAAGTGTTTTGAAGACAATTCTTTGGTGAGAGAAGTGCTAGATACAGACGGACAAGCAAGGGTGTTGGTGGTGGACGCAGGCGGTTCCAAACGTTGTGCTATGTTGGGTGATCAATTGGCTGAAAAGGCGGTTAAAAATAATTGGTCTGGTGTAATTGTTTATGGCCTGATAAGAGATTCTGAGATGATTAATCAGATGCCAATTGGTGTACGTGCATTAGGTACACATCCATTAAAGAGTGTTAAAAAAGGTGTGGGCGAAGTAGGGGGTTGTGTGAGTTTTTCCGGCGTAGATTTTATTCCTGGAAATTATTTATATGCTGATCAAGACGGTGTTGTTGTTGTTAAGGAGTTAGTATCATGTTAGTAGATGGATATCAAAATATAGCTGGTTTTCAAGTTAAACGTAGTTTGTATCAATTTGTAGAGCGTGAAGTTCTGCCAGGTTTGGATATTAAGACAGGTGAGTTTTTTCCTAAATTGCTCACAATTATTGCCGAATTGTCACAGCAAAATCAAGACTTATTATTGCGGCGTGATCAGATGCAGTCTCAGATTGATCAGTGGCATCAAGACAATGCAGGTGCATTCAATTTGGAGGCTTATCAACAATTTTTGCAAGATATTGGTTATTTAGTGCCCAAGCCTGCGCCTTTCGAAATAGAGCTGGATCAAGTGGATGATGAGATTGCCAATATTGCCGGACCTCAGTTGGTTGTGCCTATTTCTAGTGCACGTTTTGCTTTAAATGCACTCAATGCGCGTTGGGGAAGTTTATATGACACGCTATACGGTAGTGATGTTATTGATAGAAAGATTGAGGGTGCAGAAAGAGCTGCTAGTGTGATTCGTTGGACTAATGCATTTTTAGATGAATCGATACCTTTGAACGAGGGATCTTACGACCAAGTTGTAGCCATTGATATGTACTCAAAAACACCTGTATTTGTTTTGGTAGATGGCAGTAGTGTCCAGTTGGAGGATTCAGAAAGTTTTGTGGGTAGTACTGAAAACGGTATTTTAATTCAGCATCATAATTTGCATATTGAGCTTGCCATTGATCCAACAACTCAAGCAATTCAAGACGTTATTTTAGAATCAGCACTGACAACCATTATTGATTTTGAAGATTCGGTTGCTACTGTGGATAGTGAAGAAAAAATTAACGCTTATCGTAATTTTCTAGGATTGATGAGGCGAGATCTAAAGGTTGAATTCGATAAAGGCAATCAAAAGATTGTTCGGAAAATAAATACAGATAAAGCTTATGTTAATGCCAAGGGTGAGTCTGGCATTTTGCCTGGCAGTAGTTTAATGTTGGTACGTAATGTCGGACACCACATGCTGACTGACTTAATTAAAATGCCAGATGGCCAAGAAGTGCCAGAAGGTATTGTGGATGGTATGATTACAACATTAATTGCTCTGCATGATATCCAACATTCAGGCGCTAATTCGAAAAAAGGTAATGTGTATATTGTTAAACCTAAAATGCATGGACCCGATGAGGTGGCGTTTAGCCTTAAATTATTTGAGAAAGTTGAGCAAGCGCTAGGGCTTGCAGCCAATACGCTTAAAATTGGCATTATGGATGAAGAACGTCGTACCAGTGTTAACCTAGCAGCGTGCATTAAGGTGGCTGCTAAACGTGTTATCTTTATCAATACAGGGTTTTTAGATCGAACAGGAGATGAAATACACACTAGTATGCAGGCTGGCGTTATGTTGCCTAAATCAAAGATTAAGCTCCAACCTTGGATTAAGGCTTATGAAGTGTTAAATGTTCAGGTGGGTTTGAGTTGTGGCATGTATAAACAGGCTCAAATTGGCAAGGGTATGTGGGCGCAGCCTGATCAGATGCGTGAAATGCTTGAGAGTAAACTTGGTCACTTAGAGGCAGGCGCTAATTGTGCATGGGTACCTTCACCCACAGCGGCAACTTTGCATGCAACGCATTATCATCGATTTGATGTATTCTCTAGACAACAGCAACTCATGCAAAAATCACTTGAGGTTAATGAGCAAAATTTGCTGCTTGCACCAATAATAGATTCCACCACCACCTTAAGTGTGGCAGATATTAAAAATGAGTTGGATAATAATGCTCAAAGTATTTTAGGCTATGTGGTACGTTGGATTGATCAAGGCATAGGCTGTTCAAAAGTGATGGATATTAATCATATTGGGCTAATGGAAGATAGGGCAACCTTGCGCATCTCTAGCCAACATATGGCTAATTGGCTGCATCATAAAATCTGTAGTAAAGTGCAAATAGAGCAGGTCTTTAAAGAGATGGCGCTGGTTGTGGATAAGCAAAATCAACACGATCCGTCTTATCAAAATATGGCACCAAGTTACAAGGGTGTGGCGTTTCAAGCGGCTTTGGCCTTGGTTTACAGAGGAGTAGAGGAACCAAATGGGTATACGGAAGCTATTTTGAAAGAGTATCGACAAAAAAGATTGGCTGAATTGTCACTTCAAGGCTAACCTCTAGGATGATGCTTGCTATGCTGCAACTTTAGTTGTACATTTTGAATGTGCGTATAGATTTGCGTCGTTGCAATGTCACTGTGACCAAGCATGAGTTGTACACTGCGCAAATCTGCACCTTGTTGCACTAAGTGTGTTGCAAATGCATGGCGTAGACTATGTGGTGACAAAGGCTTATTAATGCCAGCTTTTTGCGCATAGGCCTTAATAATATAAAAGAAGTTTTGTCGACTCATGTTGCTGCCCCGATTAGATAAAAAGTAGCCGTCAGTTTGTCCTTTTTTAACCAAAAAAGGGCGAGCATTTTTTTCATACTGAGAAAGATACTCTATCGCTAATTCGCCCATCGGCAGCAACCGTTCTTTATTACCTTTACCTAATATTCGAATATATTCATCAGTAATATTAATCTGTTGATATTCTAAATTGATCAGCTCAGAAACACGCAATCCGCAAGAGTATAGTAGTTCCAACATAGCCCGATCTCGTATGCCGAAAATGGTTTTT
>JAHZJR010000019.1 GCA_022600805.1 Pseudomonadota bacterium | reverse complement strand
TCAGATACTGATACAGAAGTCATTGCTCACGGCATCCATAAAGCGCTAGAAAGTTGTGACACCTTACTGGAAGCAACACAAAAAGCAATCACAACTTTTGAAGGCGCTTATGGTATTGGCGTTATCTCTCCTAAAAATCCAGGGCACATTATTGCTGCGCGTAGCGGATCGCCCCTGGTGATTGGTGTAAGTGACAAAGGTAACTTTATCGCCTCTGATCAAATGGCGCTATTAGACATCACCAAAAACTTTATTTTTTTAGAAGAAGGCGACATTGCTGACATTACCCTGGACTCGATAATCATTTACAATAAAGAAGGCAAGCAAATAGAACGAGATATTAAAACCTCAAGTCTTAAAAGTGGGCAAACCTCTAAAGGTGAATATGATCACTATATGCTTAAAGAAATCTTTGAGCAGCCACAAGCTATTCGTGATACGTTAGAATCTCGTGTTACTAAAGACACAGTACTTCCTTCTGCTTTTGGTCATCAAGCCAAAGATATTTTCACAAACACTCGGCACATTCAAATTATTGCCTGTGGTACTAGCTACAACGCTGGATTAGTAGCTAAGTATTGGCTAGAAGATATTGCTAAAATCCCCACGAATATTGAAGTAGCCAGCGAATATCGCTATCGTGACCCAATCATTCTAGATAATACATTATTCATCACTATTTCTCAAAGTGGTGAAACAGCAGATACGCTAGAGGCGCTAAAATCCGTTAAAAAACGCAGTAAAGATAAAAATATTCATACGCTTACAATCTGCAACTCGGCTGAGTCAAGTTTAACTCGAGAGTCAGAATTAACTTTTCTAACCCACGCCGGCCCTGAAATTGGCGTAGCCTCTACCAAAGCTTTCACCACCCAACTAGTATCACTAGCATTACTATCTGTGGCAGTTGGCAGATGCCACAAGCAAGTGTCCAAACAGCAAGAAGCAACGATTGTTGATGGGTTAAATTGTCTGCCTGGTTTGATTAAAAAAACACTCGAGCAAGAGGGCCAAATTAAGGAGCTTGCCAAAACCTTCAAAGATAAATTTAACGCCATATTTTTAGGCAGAGGCACTATGCATGCCATCGCCATGGAAGGTGCACTAAAGCTTAAAGAGATTAGCTACATCCATGCTGAAGCCTTTCCAGCAGGCGAGCTTAAACACGGTCCAATTGCCTTGATTGATAAAGACACACCAGTAATTGCCGTGGCGCCGAATGACAAACTACTAGACAAACTCAAGTCCAACCTTCAAGAGGTTAAATCACGTGGTTCGGAGATGATTGTATTTGAAGATGAAGCAGCAAAAGTGGTGCCTATGCAAGGCATGACCATTGTGCCTACAACCTCAGATCTTGGGCGTATCACTGCACCCATTATTTTCACCATCCCACTGCAGTTACTTAGCTATCATGTCGCCTTAGTCAAAGGCACCGATGTAGATCAGCCACGTAATTTGGCAAAATCGGTAACGGTTGAATAATCAAATAATACTTTGTGCTTTAGCGAAAGCGTTAGTAGCCTCAACAAAACCTTTGACACTTCCGCAATCATATCTAGCGCCTTCAAATTTATAAGCAATGACTTTACCTTGTTTGGCTAATGTCATCAGTGCATCCGTAATTTGAATTTCGCCATTGTTATCTGGTTGGGTGTTTTCAAGTACATCAAAAATCTCTGGCGTTAAGATGTATCTACCGATGATAGCAAGGTTGGTTGGCGCTTCTGCTGGGGCTGGCTTTTCAATCATACTCTTGACCCGATAGGCATTATTAGAGCCTTGTAATAACTCACCATCTATTACGCCGTATTTATCAACCTCGGTCATTGGTACCTCTTCAATCGCGACAATACAACAATCTGGATGCTGCTGATAAAGCTTTGTCATCTGTGTGAGCACAGAATCGCCATCGTTCATACACAAATCATCTGGCAGAATAACGGCAAATGGCTCGTCGCCAATCAATGACTTGCCTGTGTAAATTGCATGCCCTAGACCGAGCATCTGTTGTTGCTCTATATAGGTAAAGTCACATTGCTCTGATGCATGATTAACTTCATCTAATAAAGATTCTTTAGCAGTGCCCTTGATGCTGGCTTCAATGTCTGCATGTGGTTCGAAGTGATCTTTGATGGCTTGCTTGTACTTACTAGTCACCATAGCCATAGTCGTCATGCCGGCGCTCATCGCCTCTTCCACGCCGTACTGAATAAGTGGCTTGGTGAGAATAGGTAGCATTTCTTTAGGAATAGCTTTGGTAGCTGGCAAAAATCGGGTGCCGTAACCTGCTACAGGAAATAAACATTTGGTGATTTTAATCATTATTAAAACTCTCTCTTAAGTTAATCTTGCCGTATTCCACACCTGGCTGATTATAAGTATTGATTTGTAAAAATGCACCAATACAAGAAGTTAATAATTGATAAGTAAACATCAGTGAGCCAATATTGAATTCATCAACGGTACGGATTGAAATAACGTCACAAGGGATGTTATCCTGTTCTTGAATAGATTGAATCGTGGCGTCAGCCTGCTTGTTTAGCAACTCATTAAAACTAATGTTTTCAGCATACTGTAAATCCAAACCATCAAATTTATTTGTGGCGTCAGCTGGAATTAAGCTGTTATCCTTAAGATCATTAATCTTAATAAAAGTGACGGTTTTATCTCTTACACCTTCCATGATTAACTGCAAAAAACTGTGCTGATCAACAGGCCCTACTAAGCCAATAGGCGTTAAACCTTGTCGAGTACCATTAATATTAACCTTACCCAGACTCTCAGCCCAGAGTTGAACATACCATTTGTTAAAGCTTTCCAGCGTTGATGAATAAGAAAAAATAACATTGGTATGGAATCTGGTTTTGTTTTCAACCAAAAATCTGGCTTTTTCTAGAATAGGATTGCAATACCCTGCCTTATCAAAAAAACTGTTCGATACGCGCTTACAACCATTAAGCAAGTTGTCGATATCTACGCCCACCATGGCTAATGGCAACAAGCCCACAACACTAAAGACAGAAAATCGACCACCTACATTTTCTGCCAAATCAAAACTCTGAATGTTGTTATCTTGGGCAAACTGAGTTAATTTACTTTTAGCTTCAGAGATGATGGTGCAATTAGTGTTGTTAATTTCCGCCAAAGAATTCAGATACTTAAATATGCTAATGGTTTCAATAGTGTTGCCAGATTTTGAAATGACCACAAATTGCGTGTCATTTAAATCAACACTTTTCAGACAATGATTGATTTTTAGCGGGTCTATTGTTTCTAAAAACAACAGGTCTTTGCTATAGTTGGCAGATGGCAGCAAAAATTCATAAATTGCTCGAGCACCAAGGCTAGAGCCGCCAATGCCTAAAACAATAATATGTTTTTTGGTGATAGTTTTAGCGTAATTTTTAATTTCAGCTGTATCTTGATAGGGCAAATTGTAATAACCAACACTTTCGCGCTCAGCTACTAGTCGCTCAAAAATCTCTGTATTGGATTTTATTTGATAGAAATTTTTGTTGTATTCCATGCTAATATTAAATGTACCAGATTGAGTTGATTATACTGAATGTTTAATTTTAAAGAGGTTTTCGTTTAACATAGTGTCTATAGCAAATTTAAGAAAAAATTTACCATGATTTATAACAATATTGATTTCAATCATAAGACTATCTTAATCACCGGTGGTGCTGGATTTATTGGCAGCAATCTAGCCTTTTATTTTCAAGATAATTATCCTGATTCACAAGTAGTAGTATTCGATTGCTTTAGAAGTGAGGCTACTTTTGCTAATGGCAACCTGCAAAGCTTTGGTCATTACAAAAATCTCATTGGGTTCACTGGTGATGTGGTGTGTGGCAATATTAATAATAAAGCTGATTTAGCCTTGCTAGATGACTACAAATTTGACTACATGTTTCACCAGGCAGCGATTTCAGATACTCGTGTGTATGACCAAGAGATTGTGATGCAAACGAATGTTAACTCGTTTTATGATTTGCTTAACAAAGCCAAAGATGATGATGCAGTAATGGTATATGCAAGCTCTGCAGCTACTTATGGCAGTCTACCTTCACCACAAACTGTTGGCAAAGAAAATCCTGAAAATCCTTATGGCTTTAGTAAGTACATGATGGATCAAATTGCTTATCGCTATAGTCGTGAAAACCCAAATATGACGATTGTAGGTTTAAAATTCTTTAACGTATACGGCCCGCGCGAATACTACAAGGCAAAAACTTCTTCCATGGTTATCCAACTAGGTCACCAAATTTTAGATGGCAAAGCGCCCACTTTATTTGAAGGCTCTGATCAAATTTTGCGTGATTTTATTAATATTGAAGATGTGGTGCAAGCAAACATTAAAGCCTGTAGCCCTAAGGAAAATGGCACTTATAACGTTGGCACCAGCAACCCAAGAAGCTTTCAAGATATTGCTGATATTTTGCAAACTGAACTTGGCACAGACTTGGGTACAAATTATATTCCAAACCCATATGATGGCTACCAGATGCACACTCAGGCGGATATCAGCACCTCTCAAGCCAACTTAGGCTTTGAGCCGTCCATAAGCTTAGAAGATGGCATTAAGGCTTACATTTCTGATATTAAACGCTTACATGGTACTGATATCTCATGATTGATTTACAAGAAAAATCACCAAAATTATTAGTCATTGGTGATCTAATGATTGATCATTACCTTTGGGGTTCGTGCGAGCGAATTTCACCTGAAGCACCTGTACAAGTTGTCAATGTTAAAAGCGAGAGTGCAGTGCTTGGCGGTGCTGGCAATGTCATTAACAACCTTTGTGCATTGGGTGCGCAAGTTGATGTGATTAGTGTTGTTGGCGGCTGTGAAATTTCCGACGAGCTAAAAGTGTTGCTTGGTGATATTAACGTTGATACTCAACATTTAATTACTCAAAAAGACCGAATTACCAGCAAAAAAAGCCGAATTATTGCCGCACAACAACAAGTGGTTAGATATGATCGCGAAAGCACCGATGAAATTAATCGTGAATCACAAAAATCTATTCTCGACTATTTTGAAAAAAATATTTCCAATTACGACGCGGTATTATTATCTGATTACGGCAAAGGGGTTTTAACAATTGAATTAACCCAATCATTGATTTCTACTTCCAATAAAAATAATAAAAAAGTACTGGTTGATCCTAAAGGACTGGATTATTCCAAATACAAAGGTGCTTATTTGTTAACACCGAATAAAAAAGAAGCTAGCGAAGCAACACAAGTGACCATTAAAGATGAGGCTAGTCTCACTCAGGCCATCACCCAACTAAAAACTGAGTGTGATTTAGATGTTTCACTGATTACGCTTAGTGAAGATGGTGTGGCAATTTATGATGACAAATTGCGCACCCATCCCACCGTTGCTAGAGAGGTGTTTGATGTCACCGGTGCAGGTGACACAGTACTCGCCTCTTTAGGCTTTGCTTTAGCTTGCGACGTTGATATTGATGAAGCTGTTAAGTTTTCCAATCTTGCTGCTGGCGTTGTTGTGGGCAAAATTGGCTCAGCCACCGCCACACTTAATGAGATTGTTGAATATGAATCCAGCCTGAACAAATCTAGCAGTGATGAGCACATTAAAACCCTAGATGAAATCACTCTACTTAGTACAGAACTGAAAGCGCGCGGTAAAAAAATTATTTTCACCAACGGCTGTTTTGACATATTGCACGCAGGGCATGTACGCTACTTAGAAACTGCCAAGAGTTATGGTGATATACTTATTTTAGGACTTAATTCAGATCGCTCGGTTAAAGCCTTAAAAGGTGAAGGACGCCCTATTAATATACAGCTGGATAGGGCTTATATACTGGCTGCACTTGAAGCGGTTGATTATGTGGTGGTGTTTGATGAAGATACGCCTTATGAATTGATTAAAGCCATCGAGCCACACGTATTGGTTAAAGGTGGTGATTACGAAGGCAAAAAAGTAATTGGGCAAGACATTGCTGATGAGCTAAAACTGGTACAATTTGTAGATGGCAAAAGCACCACCAAAACAATTGAAAAAATACAAAAATCATGAAATCTATTATTGAAAACGAGTTTGCTGAACATTTAAAAGTAGCGCAGACGATGTCTAAACTAACAGACGGTGTTGAAACTGCCGCTCAATTGTGTATTAACAGTTTAAACAATGGTGGAAAAATTTTAATCTTTGGCAATGGCGGTAGTGCCGCTGATGCACAACACATTGCCGCAGAATTGGTCGGAAGATACAAAGTTGAACGCAGAGGCCTGCCTTCTATTGCACTAACCACTGACACCTCAGCACTAACTTCAATTGGCAATGATTATGGCTACGGCCATGTATTTGATCGACAAGTGGAGGCGTTGGCCAATAAGGGCGACGTAGTTATTGGTATTAGTACCGGCGGCAGCAGTGAAAATGTTATTAATGGGCTTCAAACTGCAAAGGAACTAGGCTGCAAACTTATTGGCTTTAGTGGTCGAGATGGTGGCGATATGAACACCTTATGCGATGTAAATTTAGTTGTACCAGCCGAAGACACACCGCGCATTCAAGAAATGCATATTGTTATCGGACATACGATTTGCCACCTCATTGACCTAGCGTTTAAAGACTAGCTTAGTCGCTTAACCGCATCCAGTACATCTATTGCTTTAATGAAACTCATACAATTATGATGCCCTAGTGGACAAGCTCGCTTCATGCATGGCTGACAGTCTAAATGCTTTTTAACAATAATGCTTTTTTCATTCATCCATTGAGAAGTTTCATCATCTTTTGTCGGGCCAAAAATCGCCACTGTTGGCACTTGAAAAGCGGCAGCTACATGCATTGGGCCACTGTCGCCAGTAATAAATAAATCAAGCTTGGAAATATGATCAATCAACTCTGGAATGGTGGTTTTTCCTACTAAATTTTGATAATTATTAACACCCTCTTCAATGAATGATTGTTCAATATCTAGTGCAATATCTTGTTCACCAGGCCCGCCAAAAATAATAATATCATACTGGCTGGCCAGCCCACTGGCCACTTTAGCAAATTCTTCAGGATACCAACGTTTAGCACTGCCATATGATGCACCTGGGTTAATACCCAAGGTTGATTTCCGGACCACTTTTGAAGAGTGATTTTGCTTGTATAGTTTTAACTTTCCAGGATTTGAGTCAAGATTTAAACTATCGTTAACAAAATCATTGTATTTTTCAACCTGATGGCAATTGATATATTTATTTTTATCAAATTGATACTTATTATTAGCAGATATTAAAAATTTCAGAAATTTTGAACGTGTTGAGCTTCTAAACGAGAAAAATACATCGAAACCACCTAATTTCTTTGCAGTTTTATACAAAGAGCTGTATTTTTTATCAAAAAAAACTGTTTTTACCACTTTTGGATGGTTTTTCATCGCTTCAATCGATACAAAAGAGCCGATAAAGGTAATTTCTGCATCATTATAAAAATTGACGATATTTTCAATCGCAGGCGTTGCCATCACGCAATCACCTAGCCAAGTTGGCAATTCAATTAATAACTTCATTAATAACTTTTAAGGTTTCAGATAGATTCTTTTCAATTGAAAACTGTTTAGATTTAAGTTTGTTGTTATTTTTAACTCCTTTTAACACCTTTTTATCTGCTAACAATTTATCAATTTTTTGGACTACAGAGTAATCTTGAGGAGTATTCATAACAAACTCATCATCCAAAATTTCACTAGCGCCATTTTGACGTGTAGTAAACACTGCATTCTCAAAACTCATCGCCTCAAGAATAACATTAGAAAATGGCTCATAATGTGTGGGAAATAAAAAAATATCACTAATAGTATAAAAATCATCGACATCTTCTCTAGGACCGGTGAAGAATACTTGATGCTCTATATTTAATTCTTTGGCTAAATCTTGATAATATTTAATATTTTTTTCTTTACCTAGAATAAAAGCCCTGATATTTGATTTTTTTAACTTGGCAATAATTTCTAGAAACTCTTTAACACCTTTCCGCTTAAAGCCACTGCCAACATAAAGTAAAAGTGAGCAGTCTTCATTGATTGGGAATTCTTTAGAAAGCTTATCAAAGGATTGCTGATAATCAATTTCTTTAGATTTTATACCATTATAAATAACATTTATTTTATTAACATCGATACCATAAGTTTTAATAATTTGCTGTTTAATCATATTGGAGTTGGCAATAATGCGCTTTGCATTATTAAAGCAACGCCTTTCTAAAAATAAATAAACAGGATGCAATAAATTAGTTTTAGATTTTTTTTCGGTGGTTAAATAAACCCTATGCACGCCATCTCCAGCCCTATATATGTCAGAACATGTAACCCTATCCAAAGAAAAATAAAATTTATCTTTTTTTAAAAAGCAAACTTGAAAATTAAACAGAATTGCGCGCAACCATGACGGTAAAAATTTTGGGAATATTGAGTTGATAACTTCATGCTTTACACCTTGTTTGCCCAACTCTTCTGATAAGCGGGATAGATACATTTCCGCACCGCCAAATTTAGTTTTATTGGCACGTATAAAATATAGTTTTTTATTTAGCAACAAGAGTCTTATCTTTTTTTACAATCATATAATAAACACTAATACCCAATATTATCATAAATTGTAAAAACATATGATCTCGCATATTGGCATCAACAAAGCCCCTACCCACATAACCCATTATTAAAAATAGAGATAGTAGAGAAAAATAATCATAATCTGTCTCAAATTGATTAACAGCGACTTTAGCAACCCTATAAACGAAAAATAGCCATAATAATGTTGCAAAAACACCCGCCCCGACAGTTAAATCTAATATGGAGCTGTGAGCTGTTCCACCTCTCTTAGCTAATGCTCCATGGCGATCTTCCATAGCGTGACCAAATGCATTTCTGCCAAATCCAACGCCCATAGGCTCCTCTATTGAATATTCTAATGCTTTCATCACCCACGCAATTCTTTCATAATTAGAGCCTTTTACCTCATAACCACTTTCTGTTTTAGGCACTGATTGACTTCTATCCAACCAGTGCATGCTATTAGATGTATCCATGGCTAAAGGAATGGTTTCAATTAATTTAGCCCATCTTGGATCTGTATTAAGATTATAAGCAAGAGGGATTGTTAAAACAATGATCAAGCTAGTTGCGATAAATCTTTTAACGCCAACCGAATACTGATTGTTTTTATATAGAAAGGCCATGCTAGAGCCTATACCTAAAAAAACTAACGCAATATCGCCCAATCTTAACGCTTCAACAAATGTAGAAAAAATACAAGCAATTAATAACAAATATAAAACTCCATTTGACACCTTTAATATTTGTTTTTTAACTCTCAATCGATAAACAAATTCAGCAATAATCATCGCCAACAATATATTGGTCAGGTAATTAGGTTGCACTGGTGAATCCATAAGCCCGCCATATCGGCGCATCATTATCCCATCATGAAACAATTTATCTATTGCTACTAAATCAATATAGAGTATATGAATGAAAATACTGTAAAAAAGAATAGTAATCAATGTTTCTTTTGTAATTTGTTCTGATTTGCTCACATATGAGGCCAATACAATGCCCATTGAAAAGTATAAAAATGGATAAAAAATATGACTCTTAAACTCACTCAGAGACCACAACATCTCATGCGATAGATAAATTGAATGAAACAATACATATAAAACAAATACCACCAATGATCCCAATATCCAATGAAACTCTTTATTCTTAAAAATAGAGTGCAAATTTGCCTGGCCACGTACAACTAAAGTAACTAATAACACTAGCAAAACAACTGCTAGAGTATTTCGCAACGCCATTGTTCCATTGACACTCAATATAAAAATAAGAAAAGAAAAAACACCCAAAACAAAACTATGCATAATGCTTATTATCAACTTTTAAACAAGAGCCAGATTTAACCACAATTTCCGGGCTAGTGATGCAGAAAAAGGCCAAAACATCTTTGCTCATTGCCAATGCAATATGCAACGGGCCAGAGTCTGAAGAAATTACAAAATCACTCCCCTTAACCAAATCAATAAATTGTTTAGATGATTGAGCTGATTTTTTAAATAGAAAATAATTACACTTATCTCTAAAATGTGACTTGTCCATTGATGCAATAGTAATTTTTGCATTTTGGTACTTATTATTTAGATCGGATATCAATTCATCAAGCTGTGCACTGGATATCGCCCTATTTAAATCAGTTGATTGCGGGCAGACTAATATTTTTTGATAATCTTGTTTTAAGGTCAATTCATCAATCTTCCACTCTTTCTCTGGAAGTTGTAAATATCGCCTGACCACTTGATAGTGATTTATAACATCTGGTCGATCAAAATCCTTGTAACAAAGAAATTTTTTACAATAAGTTAGAAAATAACAACTATCTAAACCATTAGACCAAGGATTAAAGCCTATATCTGACTGCCATTTTTTAAGCTTACGATTTGCTTTAAGCATGTCAAATAAATTGCGTTTATTGAGCGCAATACATTCAATATTTGGCAACAATTCATCCACATACGGCCGCATTTGCCGTGGACATAAAATCAAATACTCTTTATTAGGATAGTATTCAACAAATTCTTTAATGACAATCAGATCAATAATGGTATCGCCATAACGGGTAAATAAAGAAAACAGAACTTTTTTTGCTTGTTGAATATCTTCTAGCTTAAAAGTCTTGCTATCAGTATTTTGAGTTTTAAAACGCAAAAAAGAGTTGATCATTCCCAAATCCCTTCTTTTTTCATCTTATCAATGTTATCTTGACATATTGTTTGCCAATCAACTAACGGCGTCATTACCCCTTCTGTCATGTGTGTAGAAAGACCATGAATTGGGGAGATGCAAAGAGCTTTGTTTTTAAATAGGATGCGACCATAAACCCTTTCACTCAGCTTGGAATCACTTGGGCCAACCGCAGATGCTTTAATATATTCCTCAAACCGTTTGATAGTGCTAGACTCTAGTAAAAACGTATGGGTTGTATTGGAAATCTGTCGCCAGTGACAATATTTAGACAAGAATATAAAAGATAGTCGCTTCCAGGGTGGATCATAACGATCAGGATAGTCAGGCGTATGAATAATTACAGGTGTGTCTTTTAAATCACCAATTATTCGATTCATGTAGTTTTTCTTTTTTCCAGATGTCTGCATGTATCGCTCTTTATTGTTAATAAATTCAGATAGATACTTAAAAGCGTATGGTGTATGCAAATAATCATCCTCACACATATAGACCCACTCATTGTCAGGAATATTTAGCGCTATATCGATTTGTTTTTGTAGAGATTTGGCGGCACTACCAAGCTTATCGTTGTCAACAACAACATCAGTAAATGCTTTGAAAAAATCAAGTAACTCAGCTGATAAATCGTCGCCAATAATCGTAAATTGATATTGACTACCACGCAATGATTGATACATGCTATAAAAGGATATCTTGATGGTCTGTATCTTGTTCAGACCAAATGGCCTCTTAACTTTGTGAACTGACTCAACCTTATCGCAGGCTCTAAATAAAATTTGATATTTAATATTCATTAATGGATCATGCTTAGTTCGATATATTGTTTAGCAATCCCTTTGGCATTAAATTTATCTATATGCTTGCTAGTAATATTAACAGGATTATCGATTGCTTTTTTTATATTGGCAGATAAAGCATCTATATCGCCAACTGGAGATAAAAATTGGCTTAAATCATCCTCTAATATTTCTGCGGGACCTGTTGGGCAGTTTGTACTAACAACCTGAGTCTTTAAAATTAAGGACTCAATAAGAACCGTTGGCAATGCTTCGTGGTTTGAACTTAAAACCAAGGCTTTTGCTTTTTTTATCCAAGGGTAGGGGTTGGCAATAAACCCTTTAAAAATAACTTTGTCTTCTATATGTAGCTCACGAATCAAGTTCTTTAAATTAGCCAACTGTTCATCGTCTGAGGGTTTGTCTGTTGTCCCCAAAAGCAGCAATTTTTGTTCAATATTAGAAGCGGCATAGGCTTTTATTAATAAATCATGACGCTTGTCTTTTGCAAATCGTGCAACGCAGATTATATAATTATCTTCGTCTACAACTTTTTCATTGGCACTTTTTCTGATAGCGTCAAAATCAAATGGATTATATATTGTTGTACAACCGTGCGGCTTAATGCCGAACTTTGTAAGGTCATCTGCAACACCTTGTGAAACTGTAATAAGTTTAGTGCTATCGTACTGACTTTTCATTTTGAAGAAATATTTGTATTTTCTTCTGAATTTTTTAAAGCCCTTTGTATTTTTGTATTTACTTTCAATGAATTTTGAAATTACGCCGTGAATGCAATGGTATAAGTTTGGTAACTTGGCAATCTTGGTAACTTCATCAGAGGCTTCAAGATGAGAAACAAAAAGATCGAATGTTATGTTTTGCTTGTCAATCTTCTTTCGCAATAACATTGCTAGTTTTCTTTTATTAAAAAACCTAATAGGATGGACTTTTCCAGTATCGCTAATAACATGTAATTTAAAAATATTTCTATCAATCTTATAATCAACCTCATCTTTTAAGATAAAGATGTGCACAACATGTCCCAATTCAACAATTTTTTTGGTAAGATTTAGCACCACCCTTTCTGCGCCACCCCCATTTAATGAATCAATAACAAAACCAATATTACTCATAATTATTTGCCTATATTTTGAGATTTAAAATACCGTCTGAAAATACCGTTAGTTTGCCATCCACAAGATTTAACATTCTAGAATTGTCTGAGATAGAGCCAAATATATCGCCCTTTCTGCCATCAGCATAAACAGGTGCCCAATTTTTGTTGTACTTTTCACAAAAAATATCAAATAAATTATTAATACTATTGGCAATTCCTGTCCCACAACAAATTAGTCTATTTTTAGAGTTATATGGTTGATGCATCGCACCTATATTTACTTTCACTATATCTTTTACATGAATAAAGTCACGATACTGGTCACCAGAGCCATAAATGGTTGGACACTCATTTTTAGAAAATTTTTCCTCAAAAATGCTAATTACACCACTATATTCACTAGATGGGTCTTGCCTTGGGCCGTAAATATTAAAATACCTTAGATTTATTGTTTCAAGATTAAACAATTGAGAATACAAATCCATATACTGCTCACTCATTAATTTCTCATAACCATAAGGACTGATAGGTTGAATGATAGATTGTTCGTTTTTTGGTAGTGCAGGCTCATCTCCATATATAGCAGCACTACTCGCAAATACCATTCTTTTAACACCATTTAGTCTAGCAAAATTAAGAAGTTTTAAAGTGCCCCTAACATTAACTTCATTTGAAAGAATTGGATCGTCAATTGATTTTTGCACTGAAGCAACAGCAGCCTCATGGAAAATATATTCAACTTTATGATTATAGAATATCTGAGTTAAAATATTGTCATCCCTAATATCGCCTTTGTAAAAAACTAAATTATCAGAAGATATAATATCTATATTTTTTTGATAACCACTATAAAAATTATCTAGGCCAATTACCAAGTTATTTGGATTTTTTAATAACTCTTCCGCAATATGAGATCCAATAAATCCCGCTATACCAGTAATTAAATAAACTTTATTCACAATAACAGCTCCTTTACACCATCAAACACCGCATCCACCTTAATTAACTTCATGCCTTCTTGACTCCTTAGTTTTTTTGGCTTTTGATTAACAAAAAACCCATCTACCTGAATCACTCTATGTAGCTTAGAATCTTGGTACGGCCCAAATACCTCAGAGTCTGTTGGTCCAAATAATGAAACTGTTTGCTTTTGTAAAGCAACAGCTAAATGTAGTGTTCCTGTATCGTTAGTTATTAACAAATCTAAATCGTTTAATATACCTGGTAATTCTTGTATGGACGAGCCCCCACATAAATCAATTATTAAGTCTGATTGTCCAAACTTTAATGTAAATTCTTTGGTTAAATTTTGCTCATACTTAGTTGATCCAAGCATAACAAACTTGATTCTTGAAAACTTCTTATTCAATCTTTTTGCTAGCTTTACAAAATTATCAACAGGCCACATCTTATATATGTCCTGCGCACCTAACTGAATACCTATATATAAAACACCAGACTCTTTATCAAAAAAATTACCACTCTTATAAAAATACTTGGGAACAAGCATTCTTTTAGATGTCTCTTTTGGATTGAATAATTTAACTAGATCGAGTTTTTTTTCAATATCATGCTGTATATTTGTGTTTGGCTTATTAGAAAAAATATCTTTAAATTCATGGCTAGGATTGTCTGTCATTTTTAAAATATTTTTAGCGCCACTTAATATGGAAAAAAATATATCCTCTGGCCCGTTTGAATGAAATAAAAAAATCGTATCAATCTTTTTCTGTCTCAACTGTTTAACAATACCAATTTGAGATAAAAACCCTGATGAATACAATACAAAATCATCAACGTACTCAAATCTGCTAAATAATGGGTACATTTTTATATGCACCATAAAGGTAATATTAAGATTTGGGAAACTTTGTCGTAAACTAACAATAGCTGGCGTAGACAAAATGGTATCTCCTAGTCCACTATTGGAAACAACCAGGACATTATTAAAGCTTTTTAAATCTGATGCTTTTTTAAATAATGGTAAAAATCGGTTAATTTTTTCAAGAAGCTTCAACTGACTAACTCCTGATAAATATTCAGAATCTTTTTGGTCATTACTCCTTTAGAAAAATTAGATACAATAAATTCTCTAGCATTTTTGATTTTTTCTCGCTCCAGGTGATAAATTGCACCATTGATTAACGAATTTACAGAATTCGTTTCTACTAGTTGAAAATTATCTTGATAAAGTAGATCTAGTGTTGACCCACTATCAGTTGAGACAACGGCTTTATTCATTAACAAAGCTTGCATTACAGATTGAGGCACACCCTCTTTCGAATCAGAACTTAAAACAAAAATATCTAGTGCTGATAATAATTCTGGAACTTGATTCACATGACCAAGTAACGCTACATTTGCAGCCAAATCTAATTCGTCAATCCAATCAATAATGTTTTCTTTTTGTGGTCCATCTCCAGCAATCAAAAAAGTAAGTTTTGTTTCAGGGTATTGTTCTATTAGGGCTTTTGCCATTTTCAAAAATAAATCGTGGCGTTTAAATTGCCTCAATACAGCAATTATGCCGACTGCTATTTCACCATCTTGTATATTGAACTGGCTACGACATACTTGCTTATTATATTTATCAGGGTCAAATAAATCATCATCAATTCCGGTTGGAATTGATTGTATTTTTTCTGGACTAATACGATTGTATTTAATCATATCTACTCTGACACTTTCACCCGTAGTAAAAATATAGTCAGCTAATTCATTAATAAAATTGGTACGTGAAGAGCGTATGCGATTTGACAAATGACGGGTTCTTATAAACTTAGCGCCCGCTAACTTTGCAGCCAGACCGCCCACCCATGTGTCTTTACCGCTATGAGTATTAATAATGTCAATTGAATGCTCTTTGATGATTGCCCTAAGACTGAATAGAGTTTTAAAATCAGCATTACCCTTAAAAGGCAAAATAAATACTTTAATATTATTTTCAAGCGCTTTTTGTTTAATAACTGCATGGTCACGGCAGGCAAGAAATACCTCAATACCTTGCTCACGTACAGCAATCATCTCATTAATAATGCGAATCTCTTGACCGCCCCATCCATCAGACCATTCGGTATGCAACACCTTAATCACCTTATTCATAAAAACATCTCCCGAATATTTTTCTTGATGATATCAATATCCAGAGACATCAAACAATCGCTAACTTTGTTTCCATTGCATCCGTCTTGGCCACAAGGTTGACAATCTCTACTTTCAGCAAAAACTCTATGTTTACCCATAATTTGAAAACCATTTCTTTCAGTATAAGTAGATTGCATCATGTCATTATCCCATGGACCCCAATGATCGGTGCCACTTGGACCAAAAAAAGCAAAAACCGGTATATCATTTGCAGCACTCATATGCATAATTGCTGTATCTACACCAATAAACAGTTTAGCCTTTTTATTGAGTGTTGCAGTTTGTTTTAATGATAACTCACCCGATAGATTAATTGGATTGGATTGACATAAACTTAAAATACTGTCAACTTTATCAAGCTCGGCTTGTACAGGCGCTGCAGTGATAATAACTTTTGTATTTATCTCCATCTCACAATAGTCAATGATTTTTGCCATTGTTTGATCAGCAATACATTTGAACAACCAGCGTGATACTGGATGAATGTGAATAAATTCATCTACACTAGAAAATTGACTATTTACAAAGTCCTCATCTTTTTTATCCCAAAAAATTTCTACTTTTTTATTATTAATAGGAATATCTAAAGCTCGCAATGGGTCTAAATTAGTTTCAAGTGTGTGTCTGAAAGCTTGCTTAGGCAAATGATGTGTAAATGCATTTTTGAAAATCCAGTTTTTATTTTTATACCCAATACGGATAGGTGATCTGGATAGCCAAGCTATTTGCGCACCTCGATCGCCTTCAGTTAAATTAATTACCAAATCATAATGCTCTTTTCTAAAATCAAGTGAAAATTTTATTTCCTGCAACATTTTTTTTACTGCTGACAAGGATTTAATTAAATTTCTATCGTAAATAATTACATTGCTTACATTTGGATTAAGACTAATCATTGGCTCAGTCCCTTTATTAACAGCCACATCAATTTGGGAATCTGGGTAATATTGCTTTAAGTTACTTAGTAATGGGGTTATTAATAACACATCTCCAATATTGCGAAATTTTAAGATTAGGATTTTCACTAGAACACCATCTCGTTAATATTTTTCTTAATAATATGAATATCTAATCCTATTAAACAATCACTAACTTGATTATTATCACAACCCTCATTGTTGCATGGCAGACATGTTCTTACATCAGAAAGAACGCGATGTTTACCATTCACTTGCAAACCTCCATTTCTATAATAGTTGGTTTGCCCTAAATCATTGTCCCAAGGGCCCCATGTATCTGGTGCAGTCGGTCCAAAAAATGCCAATGTAGGAATATTATTGGCTGCACTGATATGCATGATTGCCGTATCTACACCAATAAAAAGTTTAGCTTTGCTATTAAGCACAGCTGTTTGTTTTAAAGATAACTTGCCACCAAGATTAATAGGTTTAGATTGACAAAGTTTTAAAATATCTCCCAATTTATCTAGCTCTCTTTGAATAGGTGCAGCAGTAATTACCACTTTAATATCCAACTCTTGCTCACAATAGTCAATGATTTTGGCCGTAGTTTGAATGTCGATATCTTTGAACCAGCCTTTAGAGAATGGATGAATATGAATAAATTGCTTAATACCTATCAGTTTCTTGGCAACAAATTCACCATCTTCTTTACTCCAGAAAATTTCAACTTGTTTATCAACAATAGGAATATTCAATAAACGCAAAGGATCTAAATCAATTTCAACAGTATGTCTATTATTCCTTTTAGGCAATAAGTGTATGTATACACTTCTTAAAAAATGACTGGATATGGTTGAGCTGCCTACTTTTACCTTTGCGCCGCTAACCAAAGTAACAAATGCACCACGATCACCTTCATCTAAATCAATCACAAGATCATACTGTGCTCGTCTGATCTTTTTAAGCAGCTGAATATTTTTTGATAATCTTTGAAAATTAGATAAGCTTCTTTGTGACACCCTTTTATATTGAATAACCTCTCTAACATTATTATTTAAGGTGAGCATTTGCTCAGTCCCTTCATTGACCATTACATCAATAACTGGATTATCATAATAGCGATACAAATTAGATATCAAAGGAGTGGTTAATAGTGTATCTCCAATTGTTTGAACTTTTAGAATAAGAATTCTCATTTATAATATTTCCAAAAAGTATATTGAGCGTACACTTTGGCAATAACAAAGCCACGCCAACCTTCGAGAAACCCCAATCTAACTATATAAATTTTTAAAAAAGTCCATATTGGCGAAATAAAGGCTTTGATTAAATTTTTCTTTTTTTGACTAAGTGCAGCGTACTTTTTTTGTTTGTTATAGAATTCCTCCACCGTATCAAATGCAAAATGAAGCATGTGGTTTTTTAACTTGTTAGTCTTGCCTTGTATTTGTACACTTTCATGCACTGTAACGTCGTTGAATTTTCCTTTTTGTCGATTAAACAAACGAATACTGCAATCAGGATAAAGGCCACAGTGTCTAATATATTTGCCAAAGAAATTATTGAGTCTGGCTACATAATATCCATCTGCCATAGGATTTTTAAGTGTATTTAAAATTTCTATTTGCAGTTCAGGGGTAATTCTTTCATCAGAGTCTAGAACAAACACCCAGTCATTACTTGCTAGCTCTACTGCCTTATTTTTTTGCATACCAAAACCAAGCCACTCTTGGTGCATCACTTTGGCGCCCAAATTTTTGGCAATAGAGCGTGTTTCGTCAGTGGAGCCACTATCCAAAACCAACACCTCATCAGCAAATGATGCTGATTTTACTGCGTCAGCAATAAACTTTTCTTCATTATGGCTAATTATGACAACAGAAAGTTGATGGCTCATCTAAAATAAAATATATCAATTTAATCTGATTATACGTATTCTTTTTTATGACTATAAAAACTATTTTTCTTGATCGAGATGGCGTTGTTAATAAAGAAGTTGGCTATCTGCATAAGATAAAAGATTTTGAATTTATTAATGGTGTTTTTGACGCTTGCTTATATTTTCAATCACTTGATTATCAAATAATCATTGTTACCAATCAGTCAGGCATTGAACGAGGTTATTACAATGAAAATGATTTTCATATTGTTAACAATTGGATGCTGGAACAATTTAAAGTCCAAGGTGTTGACATTCTAGATGTTTTCTTTTGCCCACATGGTCCAGAATCAAATTGCGATTGCAGAAAACCAAAGCCTGGCATGTTTAATCAAGCTAACAAAAAGTACGGTATTAACATGGAAGAATCTTGGATGATTGGCGATAAAGAGGCGGATATACAGGCTGCTAATGCTGCAGGCATTCAAAACACCATCTTAGTAAAAAGCGGCCATGCAATTGATGAAAAAAACTCAAAAGCTAAATTTATTCTTAACTCAATAGAGCAAGCAAAAGAAGTGATTACTAACTAAAGGTTGTTATATTCCTTATACCACTTGGCAAAATTCTCAACACCCTGCTTAACACTCATACTTGGCTTATAGCCAAACTGCTCAACCAAGTCATCTACATCTGCGTATGTATCTGGAACATCACCAGGCTGGAGTGGCAGTAGTTCTTTTTCTGCAGTTTTGCCTAGTGAGGTTTCTAGTGCCTCAATGTAATCCATCAGCTCTACTGGATTGTTATTACCAATATTATAAACTCTGTATGGTGCACTACTCGTTGCAGGATCTGGGTTATTACTATCCCAGTCTGGGTTAGGTGGTGCAGGTCTATCTAGTATTCTAATAATGCCTTCAACGATATCATCAATATAGGTAAAGTCTCTACGGTGTTTACCGTAGTTAAACACCGTGATAGGTTCATCATTCATGATAGCCCTGGTGAACTTTTGTAATGCCATGTCTGGTCTATCATAAGGACCGTAAACTGTAAAGAATCTGAGGCCTGTTGTTGGCACATTGTACAAGTGAGAGTATGTGTGGGCCATGAGCTCATTGGCTTTCTTGGTGGCTGCATACAGGCTTACTGGATGATTAACCGCTTCATGCGTTGAGAATGGCTGCTTAGTATTAAGTCCATAAGTAGAGCTTGATGAGGCATAGACAAGATGTCCCACTTTATTATGTCGACAGCCTTCTAGTATGTGAGCAAAGCCTACTAAGTTGGTATCAATATAAGCCAGAGGATTCTCAATAGAATAACGTACGCCTGCTTGTGCTGCCAAGTTAACCACAGCATCAAACTGCTCATCTTCAAATAGCTTGGCCATCGCTTCTCGGTCTTCAAGATTCATCCTAATGTGAGTATAGTTAGGGTGATCAGCATGACGAGCAAGGCGTGCTTCTTTAAGTGCTGGATCGTAATAATTATTATGATTATCAATACCGATAACCTCATCACCTCTATCAAGCAGTCTGATTGAGAGTGCTGAGCCGATAAAGCCGGCTGAGCCTGTTACTAATATTTTCATATGGTATTCTTCTTTAAGTTTGTTTACTAACTATTGTCACTACTTGTTTTATTATTTATTTAGCTAATCTGAGTTAAACAGATCTCTTGTATAAACTTTACCTTTTGTGTCTTGCAGTTCATCAACCATTCTATTGGCAACAATCACGTCACTTAGTTTTTTGAACTCTTCTAGATTGTCTATTATTTTTGAATGGAAGAACTCATCCTCGCCCTGCTCACTAAGCACAGGTTCATAGATTACCACCTCAATACCTTTAGCTTTAATACGTTTCATAATACCTTGAATGGATGATGCTCTAAAGTTATCAGAGCCAGACTTCATGATTAGTCTATGTACGCCAACAACCTTCGGTTGTTTGGCAATGATTGAGTCTGCAATAAAATCTTTTCTGGTTGAGTTAGCATCAACAATCGCGCTAATTAACGCATTCGGCACATCTTGGTAATTGGCTTTAAGTTGCTTGGTGTCTTTAGGTAGGCAATAACCGCCATAACCAAAGCTAGGATTGTTGTAGTGCGATCCAATTCTTGGATCAAGCCCAACACCCTCGATGATTTGCTTTGAGTCTAGATTATGCGCCTCTGCGTAAGAATCCAGTTCGTTAAAATAAGATACACGCATAGCAAGATAAGTATTGCTAAAAAGCTTTACTGCTTCTGCTTCAGTAGAGTGGGTAAATAACACATCAATATCTTCTTTTATAGCGCCTTCTTGTAGAAGATTGGCAAACACCTCGGCCCTATCTGATATCTCACCGACAATAATGCGTGAAGGGTATAGATTATCATGCAGTGCTAAACCCTCTCTTAAGAACTCTGGTGAGAAGATAATATTATCGATATTAAACTTCTCTTTAATGCTTTGTGTATAACCAACTGGTACCGTTGATTTAATAATCATCACTGCATCAGGATTAATATCAATAACATCTTGAATCACCGCTTCTACCGAAGCGGTATTAAAGTAGTTGTTAGTGGTGTCGTAATCAGTTGGCGTAGCGATGATGACAAAGTCAGCATTTTTATAGGCAAGCTCTTTATCTAGAGTAGCCGTAAAGTTAAGATCTTTATTGATTAGAAAATCTGTAATCTCAGCATCTACTATGGGAGAGATTTTGTTGTTAAGTTGTTCAATCTTTGAGGCAATGATATCAAGGGCAATTACTTCATGATTTTGAGATAACAGCATGGCATTGGAAAGACCTACGTAGCCGGTGCCTGCTATGGTGATTTTCATGGTTTTTTTCCTAATAATTCTTTTGAAATTTTCACAATATCATTCACCTTTATTTCCTTAATTGAATAATCATTTTTATTTAAATTAAAATGATCCACTTCAGAATTTGATTTTAACACTTTATTAATGGGCGTTTGATAGACTCTATTAATTGGCGTAGGGCCAAATAAAGTAATAGATGGAACGTTTAATCCCCAAGCCATATGAGTAGGCCCAGTATCGTTTCCAATTAAAAGACTGGAACACTGAATAATACGCTTTAAATCATCAAAATTAAGTTTTGGCAACGCGTTAATAAACTCTGATTGTTCTACCATCCATTTTGCCTTCTCTTTTTCTGAACTATTACCCCATGCCACTAAACAATTTACTTGTAGTAACTCTGCAACCTGCACAAACTTTTCTTTTGGATAATTCCTACTCTCCCAGGTTGATCCTACAATCAATACAGCGTAAGGCTTGTTAGGAACTTTAACCTGGCCCTGTGAAAACAAAAAAGGTGATTTATTTACAACTTCCTTACTTGATATTGCTATATTTAAAGGGTTGCAAATCACCTTAATATTGCGATCAATGGTATTTTCATCATATGCAATAGACGTAGTATGATTGTAAAAAATAGCTGCTATCGATTCGCGTATTGAATACTTATCAAATCCACTTACCCGATTAGATTTGATAATTTTTGAAACAATTGCTGACTTGATTAAACCTTGTGCATCAATCACAAGGTCATATTTCGGTAAGTTTCTAAGTTTTTTGAATTCTTGGAAAAGTAACTTTAAAGATTTATTTTTCTTGGCTTTTTTAATATTAACCGTATGAATAGTGTCAATATCTGGATTATTGGCAAGAATGCCTTTGAAAGCTTCTTCTACAACCCAATCAATTTGGCAATCAGGATACTTCTGTTTAATAAATTGCAACGCAACCATGGCGTGAATAATATCACCAAGTGCTGAGAGTTTTACAATTGCAATTTTCATAAAATGAATTTTACTACGTGTAGTGCTCAATATATTAGTATGAGGGTTTAATGATATAATTTGCGCATTATTTTTCAAAAGCCCGTTATGAGTGACAACACCCCAGTAGAGACTACTAATTTTATTCGCAATCAAATCAATGATGATTTGGATTCTGGACTACATTCGTCGATTCAAACACGCTTTCCACCAGAGCCAAATGGCTATTTACATATTGGCCATGCCAAATCAATTTGCTTGAATTTTGGCCTAGCTAAAGACTATAACGGCAAGTGCAATTTGCGCTTTGATGACACCAACCCCGCGAAAGAAGACATGGAATTTGTTGATTCCATAAAGGCCGATGTTAAATGGTTAGGTTTTGATTGGGACGGTGAGATTCACTATAGCTCGAAT
>JAHZJR010000122.1 GCA_022600805.1 Pseudomonadota bacterium | reverse complement strand
GTTAGTAGTCTTGACAGATTGTAACCGTACTTTCGCTACACTGTCAATCATACCGCGTTTTAACGCTTCTTCGGCTAAGAACATACCGCCTTGTCCGAATCCTGCATTAACTTTGTCTACGGACGTTTTACGCCCGTTTGCTATCGACGCCGCGAATAAATCGTGGACCTCGTCGAGTTCGGCGCGAACCGTAGCGACACCCTCGTCCGTCGAAATGTCCGGGCGTTTGTTCGGTGCGTTCGTGCTTGTTATAGAAACTTTATTCGCGTCGAGTCGCATATCGACCACGATACCGACGCTACCAAATCGCGCCGACTGATTACGCGCGACGATAGTATCGGACGCGGCGGCGATTGCGTACGCGGCGGAAGCCGCCATATTAGAAACCATTGCGGTTATTGGTTTGTTTGCCGCTTCCATTGCTTCGATTAAATCGAACAACCCGGCAAACTCACCGCCGGGACTATCGATAGCGAGTTCGATTTTTTCGATTAACGGGTCTTGTTCGGCGGTACCGATAGCGCTAATAATATCGGCGTACGTGGTGTTACCGCCGCCGAACAACATAGCCATAAAATCAGGTTTGTTTGTGAGTACACCGGTTACGGATATTTCCGCAGTATTGCCCGCCGATTTAAATATCCGCGACGCACCGTCGGACAATGCCGAAATGTTAGACGCTTCTAACTGCGCTTGTTGTTCGGCGTTAGGTCCTGCGCCTGCGGCGATTGCCGCTTCTAACGCTAGTCGTGCTTGTTGTTCTAATAACCACATTATCGTAACCCTCTTAAAATTAGTTGTTTAAATCGTCCGCTACTGCGTGTAACGTTGTCGCCGCTTCGTTTACTGCTTCTAACGCTTTGTCGGTTTCGTCCGGTCCAAATTCCGCCTGTAGTTCTAACATGGGTCGCATTGCTTCGGCTAACAATTCGTTTTCGGTTTTAAGCCGTTTAACGTTAGTGCTAAATTTACTACCGGTCGCGTTACGTGCTTCGCGCGCGTGTGTAGTGAGTCCCAATTTTAAATACAGTTCGGAACCCTTACCCTGTTTTAGTGCATCGGTCGACGGTTTAATCGACCCGTACCAATCGACCATAACCCACGCGCCGAATATATCGTATTGCGTAGCAGTTCGCCACGCTTGCAATAATCCGGGGGCTATAATTTTTTGTGTCAATGTTTCCGCGAGCAACCATTCGATATAAATCGGCGTACAAACGGTTTCGCCAAAATCGGACCATACACGGTTAAGGTATATCTTAAATTCGTTTATCGCCGCTTGTGACGCGCTGTAATTGTTAGAAAATGCGAGGCGTAATATTTCCGGGGGTATCTCGTTCGCCCACGCTATCGCCGTGATAATCGCTTCCTCGAACGCCGGGAAGTTTACGTCGGTACCTTGTCCGCCGTGCATGTTCAACGTTTCGCCGACTTGCATTTCGTCGACGGTAATACCGGGTAGATATTGCGCGACGTTTAGTTTACGGGTGCCGGTGTCGCCGTCGGTTACGGTCGCGGTATCATTACGGACCGCGCCGCCTTGTCCCGGAAGCGTTCCCATTTTTTCATTAGTCTTTTCGACGGACATAGCGATTAACGAGTTAATAACCGCCTTACGTTGTGCGCTATCGCGGTAACGGTCGACCTCTTTTAACGATTGCATAACGAGCGCTAATATAGGTTGCCCGCGTACGTCGTCTAAACGCTTGTCGGTGCCATAAACTAACCACGATATACGACGCCCGGACTTTTCACCGAAAGCAGGCATACGCTTAAACCCGGCGCCGTTGTCCTGCTTAATCCAATGTGCAACGACACGACCTAACCGGTCAAATTCGACACCGTGTTTAACGTCGTGCCCCTTACGCCATTTAGCGTCGTCGCCGAACGGCGTTTGTACTTTGTTTCCGTTTATTAACTGTACTTGCGGTAAATTGGTCGTAGAGTTACGACGCAATACGACAAGTATGTCACCGCTAACAATCGCCTCGCGACGTATGGTCCGTTGTAGGTCGCCGAATGTAGACACGCCCTTAAAATCGCATAGCTTCGGATTTTTACCCCATAGTCCGAAACGTGTTTCTACGTCTTCGGTCCAATCGGTTAAACTGTTTTCCTCGACGCCGATAATAGTTTCGTCGGGCATCGATTCGGGTGTTAACCCGGTGTTAATTTCGTTCGTAACGAGTCGACGGATAAGTCCGCGCGCGTATAGATTCTCGTTAAATAACTGCGACGACCGGGCGCGTAGGGTCCAATAGTCAACCGTCTGTACTTGCGTTAACCCGAAGCCACCCGAAAATTTAGCGCCGTCGTAGATTGACATTTCGTGGTTACTAAATGATGTTTGCCCGGCGTACGCCTGTAACATATCGATATCGACCGCGTCGAAGTTACCGTCGACATTAACGGGAGGGAGTATAACGTCCGGGATACTGGAACCGCCGGTCGCTTGCGCTATTGCTAATTGTAATTTTTCGTTTACCATGCCGGGCGACCTATCGAGGCGGCACCATCACGGCGCGCGCATAAAGTAGAAAGGCGATTATACAAGATATCGAGTGTTTTATTTAATTCGGCTAAATCCGACCGGGTTACAGTTTGGACCGTTTGCCCGGTATCGAGTTTATAAGTTTGAATAGCGCCATTATTCGCAAATGCTAGAATAGCCGCTTCGTATGCGACGATTTGCGCTTCGGTTGCGGTAATTCTATCGGCTAAAAATGTGTCGGAAATTGCCATACGACGCCCACGAATTATAAAAATAATTTACAGTATATACACTTATTCAGAATAGTAAAGCGCCTCGGTTTCGATATAATCCCAAAATTTCGACCATTCTATCGATTCTAATTCGAAATGTTGTATACAAATTTGATACGCGAGTATTTCTACCGAAGCGTGTCCGTATCCTAACAGGTCCCACAACTCATTACGAGCATTACCGGGGCGGTACCAAAAATACGTTATCGCGTTCGTGGTCGGGTCCTTTTTCTCGCGCCGGGATTCGACGGTTAGTTCCTTTAGTTGCTTGTCGGTAATATCTACCGGGGCGTTAAAATGGTATTCCGGTTGCTCGCCTGCTTCCTCTACCCAATCGCGACGCAGGACCGGCGACAATCTATCCTTGTAATGGTCGACCACAATTTTATAACCGATGTTACCCGCCTGCGTTGTGAATTCCGCAAATTCTTTAATCGTCTGATTTTTTGCCGGGCGGTCGCGACCTAGTATCGGCGTTACACCGGACGCGTACGTACTACAAAAACTTGTAACCGTATCGTTAGCGTAACCGGCATCGATTAACGTCGATATAATCCGATATACTTTTCCGTCGTCGGCGGTGTAGGTTGTTTCCTCGATTAACTTTTGTACTCGACCCCATACCGGGCTAGTTATTTCGCTACAGTCGTCCTCGTCGTTATCAACTTCGAACCGCCAATAGTCAATAACATAACAACGCATGTTACGGGTCCATCCTAAAACGGCGACCGCTAAATTATTTTTATGTACGTCGATTAAACACGTTAAGAATAATATAACCGACCCGGAATGTTTCGACGCGTATCCGTTCGGAATTTGTCCCAAACGATAAACCGCGCGTCGATGTGCGGACACCTGTACGAAATTAACTTTAGTCCCCATGACTTCGAACGGTTCCGCTAGTATGTTGTTATAAAAAACTTGATACTTTCCGATATCCCTAACCTTTTTAGCTTCGTGGTCAAATCCTTTTAAGTAAGCGCTAACACATTTGTACCACGGTTGCATACCGATAGGCGAATACATAGCGGGTAAATGATACGAACGGATATTCGGTTCCGCAGGTTTCGCGGTCGGTTCCCATTGCGCGCCACCCTCCGGGCTAAATAATAATTCCTTGTCGTGTTCGTAATGTGCGGTGCCGCAATTCTGGCAAGCGTACGCGACGGACTCTAATATTAAAACACCGTCTTCGGTTTCCCATTGAAACCCGCCGATAACGCCTGTTTCTTTATCCTCGGTATGCCACCGTAACGCCTGCGGGAACCCACACGATTTACATAACACCATGTAATGTCGTTGGTCGCCGCGCAAGTATGCCGCCTCGATTTTAGAGTTAGATTTTATTAACGGTGTGGACCCGCGAAATATTTTTCGGCGTTCCCAATATCCGCTACAGCGGTCGTCGCTTAATGCGTCCGGGTCGCCGTCTTTACCGACCGTATCTAACCATGCGTCGAGTTCGTCTTTTAACATTACCATAATAGAGAACATACGCATTTTATCGGCGGTCTTCGCACCGAAGGGGACCATGTAACCGCCGCCCTCCCATTGTAAATGGTCTTTTGTTTTACCGGTTTTATGGGTGTTACCTTCGTCGCTACTTCGGATAATATCACCGAAACCGGATTGATTAATCATCGGGATAATACTATTTTCGACGCGGGCGGTTGCGAGTTCTTTATCCGCAGTTAAAAACATTAACGGTACGGTTTTTACGTGCGCCATAAAATACAACATTATAGATTCTAGTAATGTCGTGTATGTAATCTGTACACCTTTTTTAACGTTAACCTCCCGGACCGGGCTATTAACGTCCGCACAATTTATAATCTCGCGCATAAACGGATTAACGTCGAAGCGGATAAAACCGGGAATACTGGTAACGGATTCCGGGAGGTATCTATTAGCCTCGTTAAACTCTACCGGGGTAATGTGGGTAATGACGTCGGTTAGTTCGTCGATTTCGTTAGCTAACCATTCCGCGCCGATGTTATCTAATTCAGGCATTAGTTATATAGTTGTTACGGGTTGGTACTACCGTGGTTACGAAGGTTAACGCCTTGTATAACTTCCGCAGACGACAAAAATATACGCCCCGTAACACATGCGAAAAATTTATTACCGTCGGCGTCGGTTAACTGTAGGTCGACGATAGGTAAATCCCCTTCGGTACCTTTTTCGGTAATAACAAGCGTATCGATTGACAGTTTTTTAATGTCGGCGGAATACCGGGGCGCGTCTTTACCGTTAATTAATCGTATTTCTAATGTGTTCGATTCACTAAATTTTATTTCATTGTCGGACATGGTCTTATTTCCTGTAGTTGATTTATAAAAAATATTTAAGCATTACGTAACGCGCGCGCTATTTTCGCTTTAGCCGGTTTGATAAAACTCGATACTTGGTCCGCGACGAACGCTTCGCAATCCTCGACCGAACGACCGGCGCCGTTCATCGATGTAACACGCCGGGCGATTGTTTTAGCGCCGTCGGTGAGTAACTTATTAAACGCCGTTTCGAAATGTTCGATAACACCGGTTTTAACTAATCGGATACTAACGAGGTCCTTTCGGGTTTGAGCATTTTTTAAACGTTTCTCGTTTATGTCTTCGATAGCCTTTACCGCTTTCAACCAATCGAGGAACGCGATATCTGTACCGAACCGCTGTATTAATTCCCGTAACGTCATGTCGGCAAAATTTTTAATGTCTTCGGGTATTTCGTGTATCACGGTCCCGTTATTAATATTTTCTAACGCGGCGGTTTTTTTCGTGTGGTTTTTCTTACCTTGCCCGGATACCACGGGGGTAGCGGTCGTAGTCGTCGCGCCGGGTGGGGGTGCCGGTCCGGGTTTATCGGTCCCGGCGGCTTGCATCATTGCGAATATTTTTTTAGCGCGGGCGTTACCGATTTTTAATTTACGGGAAATGTTCGACACCGTGTAGCGTTGGTTTTCCCGGCATACCCGGACCGCGTCTTCGTACAGTTCATCGATACCCGTAGCCGGTTCGTTGGTCGTGCCGCCGGTATGGTCCGCTATGTATTTACGTACGGACGCGTGGTTCGCGTCGATTCGTTTACCTTCCGTAGCATCGAATAGGATACCTTTACACGCCTTAGTAACCGCCGTGGGCGTTACCATAGCGCGGCGCGCGAGTTCTGCTTTTGTTATTAATTCTTTAACCATGTAGCAAGCGTAGCACGTTTTTTTT
>JAHZJR010000018.1 GCA_022600805.1 Pseudomonadota bacterium | reverse complement strand
TGCCAGGCCCTGCACCCGTTAAGATGTTAAACCCTTGATTAGACAACTCTTTGCAGAGTTGATAGGCTGTTTTAGCTAGATCGCTCTCATCTGTAATTCTTGCCGAACCAAAAATACTAATATTATGCGTAAACTGATCCAGAACTGTTGCCGCATGTTTTAGTTCTGACTCAACAACCTCAATATTCATACACTCTTAAAGCTGGGCAAACACGCGTCCAGCAGCATCAATAGTATCTTTAATATCTTGATCGGTATGACAACTGGAAACAAACCCTGCTTCATAAGCGGAAGGCGCCATATAAACCCCTTCTGCAAGCATCAAATGATAAAATTTCTTAAATTTTTCCACGTCACACTCTGACGTTTCATGAAAATTAGTCACTGCTGTTGAATCCGTAAAAAATAGCCCAAACATGCCACCCACCACATTCGCAGTCATACCGATATTATGCGCCTTGGCTTTGGCCAATATACCATCGGTTAGTTTTTGCACTTTGGCACCCAACGTTTGGTAAAAATGCTCATCAGCCGATAAGGTATTAAGCATCGCCAAACCCGCTGACATTGACATTGGATTGCCCGATAATGTGCCTGCTTGATAGACAGGTCCTAGTGGCGCAATAGATGACATAATTTCATATTTACCGCCAAATGCGCCCACTGGCAATCCTCCGCCAATCACTTTACCTAAAGTAGTCAGATCTGGTGTTACGTTATAAAACGCTTGTGCACCACCCAATGCGACACGAAAACCAGTCATCACTTCATCAAAAATAAGAATAACCCCGTGCTCATCGCACAGCGTGCGCAGACCTTGTAAAAATCCCTCTACAGGCGGGATGCAGTTCATATTACCAGCAACAGGCTCAACAATAATACAGGCCACTTCATCACCAACTTCACTCAAAGTTTCACGCACTTGATCAATATTGTTGTATTCAAGGGTGAGTGTATGCTTAGCAAAATCAGCTGGCACGCCAGGCGAGGTTGGTACGCCCAGAGTCAATGCGCCTGAGCCCGCTTTAACCAATAATGAGTCAGAGTGGCCATGATAGCAGCCTTCAAATTTGATAATTTTATCTCTGCCCGTATGTCCTCTAGCCAGACGAATCGCACTCATGGTTGCCTCAGTACCCGAGCTAACCATGCGCACCATTTCAATAGAAGGAACCAGTTCACAGACTTTTTCTGCCAACGTTGTTTCAATTTCAGTAGGTGCACCAAATCCAAGTCCATTTTCCAGTGTTTTTTTAACTGCAGATACCACGGCTTGGTTAGCATGACCTAAAATCATTGGCCCCCAAGAGCCCACGTAATCAATATATTTTTGATCATCCGCATCAAACAAATAAGCGCCTTCGCCACGAGTAAAAAAGATTGGATTGCCGCCTACGCCGTTAAAGGCGCGAACGGGCGAGTTAACACCGCCTGGAATAACTTGCTTCGCTTGTTCGAATAAAATATCTGATTGACTCATACTTGCTCCTAATAATTTGCGCTAATTTGTGGATACTCTTTTAAATGGGTAATGTGCGACCACACAATCAAGATATTATCCAATAATAATTTGAGATTGACACTGGTTTTTGACAGATGGATAGCTTGGGAGACGTCGTTCAATAATTGGAATAAAAAATCCGACTGAACACGCACCACCAACTGATTGAGCTCTATCAAGCCGCCTTCTTGCTGTGTCGCTTTAAGCTTAATAGCTTCAATAATTAAACTTTGTAAACAATTTAACACTGCCAACTCATGGCCTTCAAACAGTTTGGTTTGGTTGATTGTTAATGGATGTGTGGCAATATTAAGTAGTTGATTTTGGTATTCTTGATAAGCAATAAAACCGCCTTCTGTTAATTCGCTAAGCACTTTGAACGGCACACCATGGGTATTTTCAAGGAGTTGCTTAACATCAAAATCTGCATTTTGAGTATCGCTAAGCTGTGCTTTAAGCCATGCTTGAGTTGACTCGTTGTAACTTGGCGCTATGTGAATATTTTGACAGCGTGAGATAACGGTAGCGGGTAAGTTTTGAATATTGTGTGCTAAGATAATAATAAGCGTGTTTTTTCTAGGCTCTTCTAATGTTTTTAACAAACTATTTGCTGCACTGACATTCATTTGATCGCCATAAAAAATCACACCAATTTGTAGCTGATCGGCTGTTTTATTGAGCGCTTCACAAAACGCACGCACTTGGTTTATGCGAATATCTTTAGAGCGATTTTTGGTTTTTTCATTAATCTCCCCCGCTCGACAATAAACCATATTTGGATAATTAGAGCGTCTGATTAAAACAGGATGGTCAAGCTCTTGAAGAATATTATCTTTTCTAATAATAGCATCATCATTCAGTAAAACGCCGACTAATTGCTGCATGAATTCAAATTTTCCAATTTTTTCACCGCCAGTAATCAACAATGCGTGTGGCAGGTGATTTTGATCAATCATTTTTTGCAGCTTTGCTAAGGCTTGATCGTGCCAAGGTAGATTCATAATGTTGCTAAAATTTGCTCAATTTGAGCACTGGTGTGTGCTTTGGTTTTAGAAGAATCAATCAGTTTAATGCGCTCAGGATATTTTTTTGATCGAGCAATATAAGCTTGTCTAACACGCTGAAAAAAGTCCATCGCCTCCAGTTCGATACGGTCTTTTTGCCCACGCGCTTCAACTCGAGACATACCCTGCTCAACAGGAATGTCTAACAACAATGTCATATCAGGTACAAAATCTTGCAATACCCATTTCTCTAACTGCTCAATACGCTCGATATCCAAACCTCTACCTCCGCCTTGGTAAGCATATGAAGCATCGGTAAATCGATCACTTAACACCCAATCGCCTCGCTCTAATGCTGGGATAATTTTATGATGAATGTGCTCATTTCTAGCGGCAAACATCAGTAGTAATTCGCTGTCACTGTGCATTGATTGAGTTTGGTTACTCAGCAAAAGTTCACGAATTTTTTCGCCTAGATCAGTGCCACCTGGCTCTCGCGTTAAGACAACCTTAATACCTTTAGCTTGTAAATACTCACAAATAAACGTAATTTGTGTACTTTTTCCGGCGCCTTCAACGCCATCAATGGTGATAAACTTTCCTGTTTGCATACGTTTTATTTTAGATACTTATTGATATTGATAAGGTGTTGTTTATAAGTTTTTGCAAAGGCATGAGTGCCGTCTTTTTTGGCCACAAAATACAAATCATCCGTTTGCAAAGGATGCATGGCTGCATTTAAAGATTCTTGACCAACCGAGCCAATTGGACCCGGTGGCAGACCTTTATGTCGATAGGTATTGTACGGGCTTTTAAACCACAAATCTTGCTTAGTTAGCTTCCCCCGATAAGCATCGCCCAAGGCGTATACAACTGTTGGGTCGGTTTGCAGTCGCATATTTTTTTTTAAACGATTAATAAACACACCAGAGATTCTCGCTTTTTCCGCATTATTTGCTGTTTCTCTTTCAATTAACGAGGCCAATACGAGTGCTTGGTCAGCACTTTTTAAAGGTAAATCTTTCGCTCTATTTTTCCAAGCGTTTGAGAGTTTTTCTTGCAATAATGCGTGTGCTCTATTAAACACACTAAGCACACTATCTGCGTAATTAACTTGATAGCTATCTGGCCAAAATTTTCCATCATATGGCGCCTGCGCATTCGTTTTTTGCAAAACCTGCTTGAGAGAATTTGACGATGTGAGCGCTGGATGCTGACTGAGTAATTGATAATAAGATTGCACAGTTTGCCCTTCTACCAAAGTTATTTTTCGAGTGGCAACCTGAGCTTTAGAAAAATCATTGAGCAAACTTAAAACGCTGGCATTAATATCAATATCATAATAACCCGATTTCAATGAGTTGTCCACGCCAAGCAACTTAGCCGTCCAGACTACAAATTGAGCTGAGTTGACTAAACCGTAACGCTTGAGATTGTCAGCCGTTGAGTGAATGGTTGCCCCTTGTGACACTTGATAGACTGTCGGCTCAACTGTATTAATCTTATTTGCCCATACAAACCAGGTTACAAACAGACCTAAAGCGAGTATCAACCAGACTTTGAAAAAACTTTTTTTTGGCTTTAATAAGGTGTAATTTTTGCGCTTCAACAAATACTCATTGAGCGCATTTTGTAATTGGGTAGTTAGTTGATGCTGAGAATATTTTTGCTCATTAATCTGCCTAATAGGTTTAATACCCATCACACTGTTACTGATAAACACTTCATCACATGCCAATAACTCTGCAACACTCAAACTGCAAATTTCTACTGAAATTCCAAGCCCTCTAGCCAACTCAATAATGACTTGTCTTCTTGTGCCCTCAATGCCACACTCACTCAATCCGGGTGTTAAAAGTACCCCGTTTTTAAAGGCAAAAATATTGCCTTGACTGGCAGAAATCACTTGAGCTTGTGGATCAAGCATAATGCATTCTTGAGTTTTGAGATGAGTGCGTGCCAGAATTTGCTCTAAGCGATTGCAATGCTTGATTTCCGAAAGCAGCTGATTAGTTGCATAGCCACTATCGCACAAACTCAAACTGTAATCTTGGGGTAAATCAGGCACCTTGGAAACGGTAATAATACGGGTAGGTGTAATAGATTTGTCGTATCCGTAGCCTCTAGAAGTTTCACCGCGAGAGAGTATTATCTTAACCACGGCCTTATCTAGTTTAGCCATACAGATTGCTTGGGCAATCTCTTTAATCCAGACTGAGCGTGATACTGGCGCTATTTTTAAACGCTTAGCGCCTTTTTCTAATCGTTGAAAATGCGCCTCGGCTAATAGCAGTTTTTGATCGACCACCAAACAAGTTTCAAACAAGCCGTCGCCGAACTGAACTAGGCGATTAAACACGCTAAGCTTACTCTGTTTTTTTCCATTAATTAAGATGACATGACTCATGAGCAAGTATTATAATTCAGTGCACCCCCAAAAGAACACTTATGAATAAAACGCTTTATCAATTTACCAACAATCTAGTTGACAGTGCCAAAGATTTAGCACCCATTGTATTAGTTATTGCTTTTTTTCAAATTGTCGTTTTGCAACAGCCTATCCCCAATATTGACAATATCATCATAGGAACAGGATCGGTGTTGATTGGCCTTACTCTATTTATGCATGGATTAAAACTCGGTTTATTCCCTATTGGCGAGGTCTTAGCATTTTCCTTTGTTAAAAAAGGCTCAATTGCCTGGCTGCTTGCTTTTTCTTTTGCATTAGGGTTTGGTGCGACAATTGCCGAACCTGATTTAATTGTCATGGCCAATGAGGCGGCAAAAGTTGCTCAATTTGGCGGCATTATTAACTCAAATACTGAACTTGATCATTACGCACAAACGCTGCGCTATACGGTGGCTGTGGCTGTTGGGCTTTCAGTGGTGATTGGCGTAATTAAAATTCTTAAAGGTTGGGCTATTCAGTATTTAATTATTGGTGGCTATATACTCGTTATGATCAGTACACTGTTTGCACCAGATTTTATTATTGGCATTGCTTATGATGCAGGTGGTGTAACCACTGGTCCTATTACCGTTCCTTTACTAACAGCACTTGGTGTTGGACTCAGTAGCAGTATTCGTGCTAGAAACCCACTAATTGACGGATTTGGCATGATTGCCATTGCTTCACTTTTGCCGATCGTTGCAATTATGATATTTGGTATCGTCCAATGACATCATTAGTGCATCATTTTGTCGAAACCTTTTGGGCAGTTGTGCCCATTGTTGTGATCTTATTTGTTTTTCAAGTGGGCATACTCAAGCAAAAAATTCCACATTTAAAGCGTATTGTTATTGGCTTTATCTTAGTTTGGCTAGGTCTCACTTTTTTAATTATTGGTCTTGAAAAAGCCCTATTCCCACTTGGGAAGATCATGGCAACACAACTTACATCGAGCAATTTAGTTAGCAATCCGCTAGATTGGTACAGTTATTATTGGGTTTATATTTTTGCAGGCTGTATTGGCTTTGCTACTACCATTGCCGAACCTTCACTACTAGCAGTGGCCATCAAAGCTAATCAAGTATCTGGTGGTTTTATTAAAGTCAAGGCATTGCGAATTACGGTGGCAGTTGGTGTCGCAATTGGCATTGCTCTAGGAAGTTTTAGAATTGTCACTGGATTGCCTTTGCACTATTTTATTATTGGTGGTTATATATTAGTTCTCGTTCAAACCTATTTTTCGCCCAAAAGTATTGTTGCACTCGCTTACGATGCAGGCGGGGTAACCACCTCTATTGTAACTGTACCTATTATTGCTGCTCTAGGTCTTGGTCTTTCCAGTGCCATTGATGGGCGCAATCCGCTCATAGATGGCTTTGGATTAATCGCCTTTGCCTCTCTTTTTCCCATTATGAGCGTATTGGCTTATGTACAAATTATTCATCTTTCTACTCATGACAAACCCAATCAATAACAGGAGGCATTATGCATTTTAAATTGATTATCGCTTTTGTTGATAGCGACAAAACTGACAACATTCTTGAGGCTGCCAGAGAAAAAGGCGCGACAGGATCTACTATTATCTCTCAAGCCCGAGGAGAAGGTCTTGAGCACACCAAAACATTTTTAGGTTTAAGCTTGGAAACCCCTAGAGATGTATTACTCTTACTTGTAGAACAGCACCTAGCAAGAGAAATCTTAGAAAGCATTGCCCAGGCAGGTAGTTTTGAAGAAAACTCAAAAGAAGGGATTGCATTCCAAATAGATGTAGAAGATGCCGTAGGTGTCATGCATCAAATTCAAGCACTAGAACACACCGTAGAGGAGAAAATATAATGAGCACTAATACACAAAGAAAAACACCTACTTTTGTCAAAGATGTGATGTGGCCACAGGTTGATATTATTGATGGAAAAACCACTGTTGAACAGGCGCTTGCCGACATGAAATACAAAAAAACAAAGGTGCTTTTAGTAGAAAAATCACACGATCATGATGAATACGGCGTTGTTTTAATTGCCGATATTGCTTCAAAAGTGATCGCTAAAGATCGAGCGCTAGACCGAGTAAATATTTATGAAATTATGAATAAGCCTGCCATGTCTGTCCATCCTGATATGGATATTCGTTACTGTGCGGAACTACTCACCCACTTTAATTTATCGCGCTGTCCTGTTTTAGATAATGGCAAAGTAGTTGGGGTTATTAGTCTCACTAGTATTGTTTTTAACGGACAAAGAATCTCATAACGATATATTTTTACCATTATGGTTTACGATGGTGCTAAAATCTCTAATTCATATTAAACTTAAACATACAATTTAAAAAGGAGAGAGGAATGGGTGGAATTATTAGTTTGGTGAAATGGGTATTAATGATTATTGGTGCTATCGCTGTTTATTATGGTGTGTCACTACAAATGAAATACGATGGTGTAACTGGTAAAGTCATTAGCGAAATGGTTTCACCAAAGCTGCACCCAGATTCGATGTCTAAGGTATATATGCCAATGACTAACACTTTACTAGATACTGGCGATATTACGATGGCCTCTATTGTGCGTGTTAAAGTGGCTGATGATGTGTCAAATGATGATGTTGAAGAGGCGATGGAAAGTATTGCAACTGCAGAGGGTATTCGCTCTGTTGGCATGTTACCTCTATCTGAAATGGTTGAACTGCAAACGGGTGAAAAGCAGCGTTTCTTAAAAATTTACCAATACTGCTCGCCACGTACTGCCATGACGATGGTTGATCATTCAGATGCATTCTCAGCTTATCTACCTTGTCGTTTAGCATTGATTGAAGACCAAGAAGGTCAAAGATGGTTATACACACTAGACATGAATGCTATGATCTACGGTGGTGCGCCATTACCTGATTACTTATTAGAAAAAGCACTTAGAGTGCAAGAAGTTATTACTGCGATTCAAG
>JAHZJR010000017.1 GCA_022600805.1 Pseudomonadota bacterium | reverse complement strand
GGCTAGAAAGAAAGCTCGCATAAATGCACAAATCAAAGCTCTGTAAAACTCATTTAACATTGCTATAATGAAGCCCTCAATTGAGGGCTTTTTTAATGCGTAAACAAAAATGATTAACGATAACGCTAGATTGAACAATCGACTCAATCCAGAAAAACTATTACTGACCAAATGGACTGCATTAAATCCAGAAAATAAAGAGCTACACTTTATTGTCACTAAGTTATTACGTAATGATAATGAAAAAATTATTGGCTGTAAGCTTGAAGCGGTGATCAATAAAAATAGTTATGAAATCGACTGGCGAGATCTCAAAGACTCATCAACCTGGATAACTGGCTGGAATTAACCATCAACTAAGCTTTCCGGTTATCGATTTTCTTTCAACTCCGTAAAAATCTGAATATAGTCATCTGCCTTGTTGGTGAAATGCTGTTTTTGATCCGGTGTAGCAATATGTATTAACTTTACAGTCAACAAAGCTATTGCCTGTATATTTTTATTACGTATATCGGCTAATATATTAATTCGCTCGACATTAAACTGATTAAAAAAGATATTTAGTTGATCTGATTTAACTTCGATAGTATCTTCAGCTTTTAAAATCTCTTGGATATTTTCCTGCCAATACTTTCTAAGCTTTAATCTGAGATGTGCAGTGCTATGAATCATAGTTGCAGTTTTTTGTATCTCATTTTTTTGCTGCTTAGTTAAATCCCCTAACCAGCTTTCAAAATTATCCAGTAATCTCTCTTTAAATTCTTCAGCAATCTCATCTTTATCTAGAGCAACATTTTCCTTATAAAATTTATCATTCTTTTTATTAATACTTACAAACAATTCTTCAAGCTGGCTATTATTTAGTAATGGTAATAAAACTACCATTTCTTCATTTAATTTTTCAACTAGTAACTGCCAAAATAACTCTATAGTGACAATAGTATGAGAAACTTGCTCTTCGGTTAAGTCAAGACCAAAGTCGCGCTTAAGACCTCTTAACAGGTCAGCATATTGAATGAGCTGAGTATTACGATGCCAATTTATGAGACTCATAGTTTGTTGCTCTACACGCTTTTCTAAAATACCATCCAGCGACACCATACCCTCAACATAAGACGGAATTATGTATTCAAGATTATTGTAGGTAAACTTAAAGGTGCAGGCGCTAGTAAATACTATGAGGGAAGCTATAAAAATAAATTTTGAATAATATTTAATCAAAACTAATTTCTCTTTATTTACATTCAATTCGTGCAAGTGACATAAATTCAGTACGTGTAACTGGATCATTTTTAAATGATCCACCTAGTTTGCTTGTTATAGTGCTAGAGCCAATATCTTCAACACCACGTGACTTGACACAAAAATGTTGTGCATCTATTAAAACTGCAATATGCTCTGTTTGTAATATATAAGACAATGTGTGCCAAATTTGCTCTGTCAGACGTTCTTGTATTTGTGGTCTTTTACAAAAGTATTCAACTATACGATTCATTTTCGATAATCCTAATACCTTTTCATGTGGAATATAACCAACAGTAGCAAGCCCATCAATTACAACAAAGTGATGCTCGCAATTAGATTGTGCATTAATACCACGCTCTACAACCATTTCATCATATTGCATCTTGTTCAATACCGCCGTACATTTTGGAAATGCTTCGTAGTCCAAACCCCAAAATATTTCATTGACATACATCTTTGCAACTCTTTTAGGTGTGTCGATTAAACTATCATCTGTTAAATCCAAACCTAATGTTTTCATTATGTTGGTGAAATCAGCTTCGATGCTATCAATTTTTTCAGTTCTTGAAAGGTTCATTTCTTCAATAGGAGTTTCTACTCCCTGCTTGACTAAATGCTTATGTATTTCTAAACCAAGAAATGGGTCTGTTTTTGTCTTGTTATATGACATATTTAGTTTGAAGTAAAGGGTTAAAGCTTTACTTTCTTTAGCTCCTTCTTAATTACACTAATAACTTGTTCATCCATTGGATCAACTGAGCTTCTGTAACTCTTAACAAATTCACCATCACCGCCTATTAAGTACTTATGAAAATTCCATTGTGGATAAACTCCTGAAACCTTGGCTAGTTTTTTATACAATGGATCGGCATTTTGCTTGGTTACTCGCGTCTTACTAAACATTGGGAAATCAACGCCATAAGTCATCTCACAAAAAGCCTTGATTTGTTTTTCAGTACCAGGCTCCTGGTTTCCAAAATCATTTGAAGGAAAGCCTAATACCACTAACCCACTTTCCTTGTATTGTTTATATAGCTTCTCAAGGGAATCGTATTGCTCTGTATAAGCACATCTACTGGCTGTATTCACTACAAGCAGAACCTTTCCTTGATACTCTTCACATAGATTTACCTGTTCACTTTTATTTAAAGTTTTGACATTAAAATCAAGTAACTCCGAACATACTTTTGCATTCACTTGTAAATTGAATAACAAGACTGCTACTAATAAAATAATTTTCATTTATGCCTCATAATTAATTAATATCACCCGCATTAAAGCGGCACTTGATCGAAAGAAGTAATTTTTTTAACGCCAGATGGTAAGTTACGCATACGTTTTATACCCTCACCTCCAGACCATAAATCTACATTTTTTGGAATAGATTCTCGTAATTCAACTAAATGACTATGAATATTTTTATACTGATAGGCACCACTAAATGTTATTCCTAATATATCAACATTTAGACGATCAACTGCCAAAATAATTTGATCCATTGGCACTTCACCACCAAGGTTGATGACGTTAACACCTCGATCTGCGAGCAAAGCAGAGAACATTAATAAACCAAGCGTATGTTCTTCACTAGGTAAGGTTGCAAGTAAAACACAAGGTTTAGTTGAAACTGTTTGCATTAAAGAAATCTTATTATTAAGAAAACGTGTTAGCACCTCAGATAGCATTCTTTCTTCAAAAATTTGTAATTGCCCTTTTGCCCAGCGCTCACCAACCGTCTGTAATAGCGGCGTTACAGTCTGTGTAATGAATGTCTGCATATCTTGTTGCTGATAAATTTTAGATAGAGCTACTTCCAATTCGGTGGCATCGCTAGTTTGCAAGATATTTAACAAATTCTCTATTAAGCCACTGATTGATGAATTCGAATAAAGACTAGCCTCCAATAAACCAAGGTCAGAATCATTCAATGCTACAACTTTTCCAGGTCGAAAACCTTGATCAAGCAAGCGCCGAATACATTGAAGACGTCTCAACTGATCTTTAGGATAAATACGCTCTCCCTTATTGTTACGAAGTGGTTCCGGAAAGCCGTAGCGACGCTCCCAGATACGTAACGTATCACGAGCTATTCCACTATCACGCTCAACGGTACCAATAGATAAACACTTAAAACTCATAAATTGACTGTGTCTTATATTAACAATAAATCAAATTATAATGCTATTTGTCATAGACAAAAATAAAAATATCCATATAATAAGTAAATTAATAACTCAATTTAAATAGATAACACTAACTTGCAAAATAAAACAATTATTTATGATATTACAAATATTCGCCCGGAGCTTTCAACTACCTAAATTGATTAAGAAACTTCTATTGAGTACTATAATTTTCGCTAGTGGTATAAACAATAATGCAATCGCTAAAGACATGAACCCTACTGTTATAGATAACCGAAACAATAATAATCTAACTTCTAACTTTGGTACAAAATGGCAATTGGTAACGGATGCTATCATGGGTGGACTTTCTCAAGGACAACTATCTTTAAATGAGTACAAAGGTAAAAATTGCTTACGTATGCGTGGTAATGTAACAACAGATAATAATGGGGGGTTTATTCAGATAGTACTACCCTTGTCTAAAAACAATACTTTTAACGCTTCAGACTATTCTGGAGTTGAATTAGAAGTTGCAGGCAATGATGAAATTTACAATATACACTTTAGAACGAATGAGTTATGGTTTCCATGGCAATCGTATCGCTATAGTTTTAAAGCAGAAAGTACCTGGAAAAAATATCGCATTCCTTTTAAAGAATTAGACAAATATAAAACTTTTAATGAGTTTGCTCAGGACAAAATTAAGCGTATTGGTCTGGTGGCAATAGGACGTGAATTTCAAGCAGACTTATGTTTAGCAGATATTAGGTTTTACAATGACTAAGTCTGTAGCAATTGTTATTGGTGCTGGAAGTGGCCTCGGTAGTGCAATGATTGGTCAGTGGCAAAAAGATAGCGCTATTGGGCAAATTTTTGCCATTAGTAGAGGGCAAATATCTGGCCAAGAGCGAATCCTGTCATCATCTGTTCATAATATACAATGTGATTATAGCGAAGCGTCAATTATCAAAGCATGTGAAATGATTAAGCTACTAATAAAGCAAAACCAGTTAGGAACGATAACTCGTATTTGTATTTGCAATGGTGTTTTACATAACAACTCTATTTGGCCAGAAAAACGTATAGAGGAGCTAAATACTAGTAACCTTTTGGAGGTTTTTAGCATTAATAGCGTAATCCCCATACTCTGGTTAAAATCACTAATTGACTTAGTTAAATCAAAAGATAATTGTATTATTACGGTATTTAATGCAAGGATTGGAAGTATCGGAGATAACCACTCTGGTGGATGGTATAGCTATCGCGCGTCAAAAGCAGCACTAAACATGCTATTGAAAACTGCTGCCATCGAATATGCCAGACGAGCTAAAAATGTAAAACTTATATCCTTTCACCCTGGAACCACCGATACACAATTAACCAAACCCTTTCAAGGATCAGTAAAAAAAGAAAATCTATTTACACCTGAATTTGTTGCAGAACACCTTTCAAAAATTATGAATCAACAAGATATAGATGGTGAATTATCATTTATTGACTGGGAGAATAAAGCCATTGTTTGGTAAGGAGCAAACAGCAAAATTGCTTGGTTATTCTGGACTGATTCCATTTATTTTATTTACGATTGGTATCTGGATACAAATACCAATGGTATCTGATAGTCCCTATATTCTGATTACTTATGTAGCCGTAATACTATCTTTTATGGGTGCTATTCATTGGGGTATAGCTATATCAAACCCTAAAGAAGACAATTTCCGATATTTTATTATCAATGTCAAGCCTGCACTAATGGCATGGGCAACCCTTTTAGTGCCTGAAAGTTATGCAATTATTCTGTTGGTAATCGGTTTTATAGCGCTCATCATGTATGATTGGGCTGCAGAAAAATCATTAAAACTTCCTTCTTGGTATTTACCCATGAGAAAAAAGTTAACGACTGTCGTCATCCTATGCTTATGTATAACTCAATTATCATTCGTAATTCATTAAATTAGACTATTTATGCAGCTAAAAACAATACAGATTGAAGCCTTAGATGATCGATATCGAGCATTATTTATAAATGCATTGAGTGGCTTCAAAAGTGCCAATATGATTGCTAGCTGTAATCAAAAGAAAAATACTAACATTGCCATCTTCACTTCTGTTTTTCATATCGGCTCAAATCCGCCATTGTTAGGCATGATATCTCGACCACACTCAGTTTCCAGAGATACCTTAGAAAATATAGTAGAAACTCAACATTACACAATCAACCATGCTAATGAATCAATCTGCGAAAAGGCGCATCAAACATCTGCTCGATATGATAAAAAAACATCAGAATTTAAAGCAACAGGTTTAAATGAAGAATGGCATGATAACTTCCCTGCACCTTTTGTAAAGGAAAGCCGAATTCAATTAGGCATGGAGCTAAGAGAGCATCATCAACTAGCAGCTAATAACACCATTATGATTATTGGTGAGATAACTTATATCAATATTAAAGATGACATTGTTCATCAGGATGGATATGTCGATATAGAAAAATCTGGTAGTATTGCTGTGAGTAGCCTTGATAGCTATCATCGTACTGATCTCATTACCCAGCTCAGCTATGCTAAACCAGAAAAGCTATCTGAACAGATTAATCATCGTAATAAATAACTGGCCATCAGCAAATAAAGCGTATCTTAGTCTGTCAGCCAAAGCTTTGTAAACAGCCAGTTAACATCGCTATAATTAAACTCTCATTTAAGGGCTTTTTTTAATGCATAAACCAAACCATGATCAGCGACGACGACAAGCAACTGTTTAGAGCCAGTGTTGATGCTCAAGCGCCTATTGACAAAGATAATGCTAAGCAAACAGATCACTCAACTAAGCAGCCAGCCTTTACTGCTTACAGTTATATCACTGAAGCGCGATTAAATGGCTCAGAAATTGTGGCTTATGCCAAAAATGGCTTATCGCCAAAAATGATTAAAAAAATGAAACGCGGTGACATTGGTTATACGCCAACGCTAGATCTTCATGGACAGACGGTGGCTGAAGCCTGTGAATCAATGAGTCAGTTTATGTACCATCATCAGCACGAAGAGTTTATTCATATAATTCATGGTAAAGGTTATCACTCTGAAAATGGCATGAGTATTCTAAAAACCCAGGTTGTCAGCTTCCTAAGTCAACATCCTCAAGTGCTTGCTTTTAACTCTTGCCCTGATAAAGACGGCGGAACTGGGGCAGTATTTGCCCTACTTAAACAATAAAGCATGTTTAATTTAGATGAAATTTATAGCGTTTCTAGCTTCTTATCGTTGTGCAATAAAACCGTTGAAGACAACATTCCCGCCTGCTGGCTTCAAGGAGAAATATCCAACTTGGCGCGCCCTGCCTCAGGACATTGGTATTTTTCACTAAAAGATAATAGAACTCAGGTTCGATGCGCTTTATTTCGTCTCAATCAGCGTAATATTAAATTTACACCTGAAAATGGCATGGAAGTCTTAGTACGCGCCGACCCTACCTTGTATGAGCCACGAGGTGATTTCCAACTCATTGTTAAGCAACTTGAACCTGTTGGCGTGGGCAATCTAAATCTAGCCTTTGAACAATTAAAAAACAAATTATCTGAAGAGGGCTTATTTGATCTATCTCATAAAAAGCCCCTACCCTCCCACGTAAATACTATTGGTGTTATTTCTTCATCAACGGGCGCGGTTATTCAAGATATTATTAAAGTACTAAGTAAACGCTATCCTTTCACCCATATCTTGCTATTTGACAGCTTAGTTCAAGGACAAGGTGCAGCTAAGAAAATTGGACAAGCAATTATGGCTGCTGATAACGATCAACGCTGTGATGTACTCATTGTTGCCCGCGGTGGCGGATCTTTAGAGGACTTGTGGGCTTTTAACGACGAATCGTTAGCCCATATTATTTATAATGCTAAAACACCCATTATTAGCGCTATTGGACATGAAACAGACACAACTATTGCAGATTTTGTTGCTGATGTGCGTGCACCAACGCCAAGCGCTGCGGCCATGCTAGCCACTCCTGATAAACTAGAGCTGCTTTCTCATGTGGAAAAGTTATCAAATTTACTATACCAACAAATCACCCAAAACCAGCAACGTCAACAAGCCTATCTTGATCAGCTTAAATTGAGAATTATCACACCTGATCGACAGCTCAACTATTTGTCCCAACAACTAGATTATTTGTCACACCAGCTCGAAAGTGTTGTTGTTAGTAACATTAATAACCAGAAATTTAAGCTGGGCAGCTTATCTTCCAACTTAAAACAATATTCACCAGAAGTACAAATTAAACACGCTATTACTCTTAATCAGCTTACTGCCAATCGCTTAAATCAACAAATTACACGACTAATTCGCACCAATAAGCAATCACTTATACAGTTAAATCATCGACTAAAAAATGCGGTTATACAGCTCATTAATCAACAAAAAAATCAACTTGCTAGCCATGCACATGCGCTTGGACATCTGTCTCCGCTTAGCACTCTATCTAGGGGTTATAGTATTACCATGAGCACCAAGCAACAGGTTCTAACATCAATCAACCACGCTCAATCCAAACAACTAATACAAACGCGTTTGAGCGATGGCGTTATTTATTCTAAGGTGGAAAAAATTGAAAAAAATTAAATTCTTACTCCTTCTGCTGATGTCATTCAGCACTCTAGCAAATCTTAGTGTCAAAAACATGCCTGTACCAGGTGGCATTGCAGTCGTAGACTTCTACACTAATCATGCTAATCCGAAAGCTTATTACAGTCAAGTTCCAGTCTATATTCAGCATCTTGAGAATACTCATTGGCAAGCACTTATAGGTATTCCGTTATTAGCCAGAACAGGTGATAAGCAACTTACTGTTAAAGATTTTTCCACGCGCCAAATTCCCTTTCAAGTTGGAGAGCATGCCTATCAAGAACAGCATATCACTCTTACTGGTAAAAATAAAAAGTATGTTAATCCTAATTTAGCACATATGGACAGAATCAAACAAGAGCGCCCTATACTATCTAAAGCCCGTAAAATCTTTTCAAATACTACTCTTCAAGAGTCTGGCTTTATACGTCCTGTTTCTGGCGTGACCACCAGTCCTTTTGGCTTTAAACGCTTCTACAATGGGCAAGCTAGGCGCCCACATACAGGGCTAGATTATGCTGGAGAAATTGGAACCAATATTCAGGCAGCAGCAGGCGGTCGAATTATTGTGAGTGATGAATTTTTCTTTAATGGCAATACGGTATTTATTGATCATGGACAAGGACTGATTAGCGTCTATATTCATTTAGATGAGCGTTTAGTCAAACCCGGGCAAATTGTTAAACAAGGTGAAACAATAGGTACAATAGGTCAAACAGGCAGAGCAACAGGTCCACACCTACATTTTGGTATTTACCTTAATCAAACCGTTATCAACCCCAACCTACTAATTAATCATGAACTCTAATGTTTCTTTATTACGCCGTTTAGGCGCCATGTTTTACGATAGCTTCTTAGCCTTTTCTTTAATCTTTTTTGTAGGCTTAGTAACCAATGCATTGTTTGGTAGCATGGGAGATGCTTTTTTCTACTTGATTACACTACCAAGTATTTATTTATATTTTACTATTTCTTGGGTTAAAGGCCGCCAAACCATTGGCATGAAGGCTTGGCAATTTCAAGTTATTCAACCCAATCAGGATAACATCACCCATCGGCAAGCCTTTATTCGTTTTTTGGCAGGATTGGTTTCTTTTTTAACCTTGGGCGCGGGCTTTATCTATCAGATTTTCAATCAACAGAATCTTGCCTGGCATGACAAAATATCCCATACTTTATTGGTGAAAAATTGACTCACATCAAGAAAGGCGAAAAATATCTGTGATATAATATTTCCAACTTAATTTATTCAAGGTGGTAGTATGAGCTCAACAGTCGATAACAGCGGTGCAAGAGGCAATATTTTAATGATTAGTACATTGGTAGTTACTTTAGTTGCGCCATTAGCTTTAATCATTCTTTCATACATTGAAATAATTTCTGGTACAGCTGAGTGGATTGCGGCCTTTGGCGTGATTGCCTCTACTATTTATATCATTGGCGGCTCAATTTGGATGTTTTCGCAAGATGTTAAAGATGGTCAAAATCTTGCTGACGGCTAATTCATCGAATTTAATCATTGAGTATTAATCTTATAAAAAAGCCAAATAGTTTATTTGGCTTTTTTTATCGCCATTGGATCAGTATTGTTTTACTGGTTATATTGGCCACACTCATTCGCCAAAATTTCATCATCAATACCTTCCCTGTTGATATTCATGATCAACAAACTGTGCTTGCAGAAAATATCGCCATCAACCAAAAACTCAAACAAGACAATTTACAACTCCAACTCGAGCTTGATGCAAAATCAGATCAAAAACTGGAAATTTTAGAATCAATGGCACGACAAAAATTTGGCTTAATTAAAGCGGGTGAAAAATACTACCAAATCAGCATTTCTGATCAAGATTAAAACGCGCGTCGCTTGGGTATAATAAAAAAATAATCTAGTTTAAATTTATACATTATGCCAACTGATCATTGCTATCTTGTTGTACCTGCCAGTGGCATCGGAACACGAATGCAAACTAGTATTTCCAAGCAATATTTACAACTGGATAATGGTCTTAGCGTACTTGATCAAAGTCTGTCAACCTTGCTTAATATTGATAAAATAAAAGGCTGTGTGGTGGCAATAGCAAAACAAGATACCTTGTTTAAATCTTCTAAATTTTATCACCACCCTAAACTTTTATCAGTCGCTGTTGGAGGCGATGAGCGCTACCATTCCGTTATTAATGCTCTAAACACGCTCAAACCGTTTGTCCAAGACAATGATTGGGTTTTGGTTCATGATGCCGCCAGACCTTGTATTAATACTCAAGATGTTGAGAATCTTATCCAACAGCTTGAAGGTCAAAAAATTGGTGGCTTATTGGCAACTAAGGTTGTTGACACTATAAAAAAATCTAAATTAAACATGGCCGAATCAACCGTAGATAGAACCAACTTATGGCAAGCACAAACACCGCAAATGTATCGCTTTGGCTTACTATTAAAAGCGCTTAATAGTGCTCATAATGAAGGCGCTCACATCACGGATGAAGCGAGTGCAATTGAGCGAATGGGTCTAAACTCTCTTCTGATAGAGTCTTCTAAAACCAATTTAAAAATTACCAATCCTGAAGACTTGGCACTAGCCAACTTTTATTTAAACCAAGCATCAACCTTATGAAATTCAAAACTGGCCTCGGGCAAGATTCTCACGCCTTTCAAGACAACAAAAAAACACTATTATTGGCAGGTGTTGATTGCAAGCATTCTCAAGGTTTGCGCGCAAATAGTGATGGTGATGTAGTGCTTCACGCTCTAACCAACGCGGTTTCGTCTATCACAGGTATTAATATTTTGGGCGAAAAGGCAGATAATCTTTGCCAACAAGGCATTATTGATAGTCGTGAATATCTTAAGCTTGCCTTACAAGATTTAAACACTTGGCAAGTACAACACATTACCATCTCTATTGAATGCTTAACGCCAAAAATATCGCCATTTATCATTGATATGAAAACAAATATCGCTCAGCTATTTAACATTTCTACAGATGATATTGGTATTACGGCAACGACTGGCGAAGGTTTGAGTGCTTTTGGAAAAGGCGAAGGCATTCAAGTATTGTGCATTATTAGCGTCTTACAGCCATGAACAACCTAAGACAAGTATCTAGATCTAGAATTCATAAAATTCATTTTATTGGAATTGGCGGATCTGGCATGAGTGGTATTGCAGAAGTGCTACACAATCTAGGCTATCAAATCTCTGGATCAGACTTACAGAAAAATAACATCACCAAAAGACTTTCAAAAATGGGTTGTCAAATTAACCATCAACACCATGCAAGTAATATTAACGATGTACAAGCAGTGGTTGTTTCTAGCGCTATCAGCACCAATAACCCTGAACTACAAAAAGCCCAAGAACTCAACATCCCTGTAGTTCCAAGAGCAGAAATGCTAGCTGAGATTATGCGTTTTCGTTTTGGTATTGCTGTAGCAGGAACACATGGAAAAACCACTACAACCAGTATCATTGCACACATTCTAAACCATGCTGAACTTGATCCCACCTATATTATTGGTGGCATTCTAAACTCGAATGGTGTCAATGCCAAGCTGGGTGCAAGTGACTACTTAATTGCTGAAGCTGACGAGTCAGATGCCTCTTTTCTATATCTACAACCTATGTTGAGTGTCATTACTAATGTTGATCAAGACCATATGGAGACTTATGACAATAGCTATCAACAATTAAAAGATACTTTTGTTAGTTTCACCTCTAACTTACCTTTTTATGGTGCTTGCATCTTGTGTAGCGACGATCAAGGTGTTGACGATATTATGGCTGACATCCACCGCCCAATGATTAGTTATGGGTTTAATTCAAAGGCTGATATACGCGCCATTAATGTCAAACAAGTTGACATGCAAATGCACTTCGATGTTCTCTACAGCCGTGAAAATCCAAAATACAACCAGCCTTTTTCGATAGAATTAAACCTCATTGGCAAGCATAACATACTCAATACTTTGGCAGCTATCGGTGTTTGTTGTGAACTCAACATTGATATTGAGGTTATTCAATCGGCACTCAGTCATTTTTCTGGCGTTGCTAGAAGACTTGACCATCATGGCCAGCTAAACATCCAACAACAGTCAATTGATTTGTTTGATGATTACGGACATCATCCTGTCGAAATTAGTGCTATTTTTGACTCCCTGAAAAATACTTATCCTGATAAACGTTTAGTGGTGATTTTTCAGCCACACCGCTATTCAAGAACTCGAGATCTTTTTGATGATTTTGCGCGAATTTTAAGCCAAGCAGACGGTTTGATTTTGTTGGATATTTATCCAGCTAGTGAAACACCTATCGCGCAAATTAATAGCTCAACTTTAGCAGAATCAATCAGAAAGCGTTCAACACTAAACCCAGTTGTTATTAAAGATGCGCAAGAAGTTTTAAATGTATTGCCTCACATTATCGGCCCAAATGACGTACTACTAACGCTTGGTGCGGGTGATATTCATACTCTGCCCGGCTTGTTAAAATCAAATTATGGCTAAATTAATCAACGTGCTCAAACAGTGCGAGCCGATGGCTTCACACTGCTCTTTACGAGCAGGTGGGATAGCGCAAAATTTTTTTATGCCGGTCAGTATTCAAGCACTCATCGAATTTCTGCAAGTAAATACCAAGCCAATCTTATTAGTAGGATTGGGCAGCAATCTTTTGATTCGTGACTCAGGATTTCAAGGTGTGGTTATTAAGCTAACACAGCTTAAATCTTTACAATTTAACCGAAATCACATTATGGCAGAAGCAGGAGTAACACTGGCTAAACTATCTAGATTTACACAAGAAAACAATCTATCTGGAGCGGAGTTTTTAAGCGCTATTCCTGGCACAGTTGGCGGCGCACTTGCTATGAACGCAGGTGCTTTTGGCTCTGAGTTTTGGCAGTTTGTTAAATGTGTACATACTATTAACGCCTTTGGTGAAATCTTTGAGCGCCAACCTACTGACTTTGATATTGGTTATAGACATGTTAAACCTACTCATCCTAATGAGTATTTTATAGCTGCTGAATTAACATTTAATCAAGCACCGTCCAATCAAAATATTCAGCAACTTTTACAAAAAAGAAATGCCACTCAACCTGTTGGCTTACCAAGTTGTGGCAGTGTTTTCAAGAATCCGGATCAACATTATGCTGCTGAATTAATTGAGAATTCGCAGTTAAAAGGGTTTTGTATTGGAGGTGCTTGTGTATCTGATAAGCATGCTAATTATATTATCAACCACAATAATGCCAGTGCCACTGATATTGAAAATCTCATTTTGCATATTCAACAAACCGTAAAATCAAATTTTAAGATTGATTTAGAAACTGAGCTAAAAATTATATGATTGCAGTATTAATGGGGGGCAATTCTGCCGAACGAGAAGTCTCTTTAGAAAGTGGAGAAGCTGTCTATGAAGCCTTAAAATCTCAACACATTGAATGTTTTAAATTTGACTGGAATGGGGATAATTTAAACGATCTATGGTCTCAAGAATTCAGCTTAGCTTTTATTGTTCTACATGGTCGAGGGGGTGAAGATGGTGTTATTCAGAAACTCTTGGAAGATCGACATATTGCCTACACGGGTTCTAATTCAATTGCGAGCGCAAATGGCATGGATAAACATTTGTGTAAACAAATATGGCATTCTATGAACCTGCCTTTAGCTCCCTCTACACTGGCCCAAAAAGATACGCAACTATCAACTATTAACTTTTCACTCCCTTGGGCGATTAAGCCTGCTTCTGAAGGCTCTAGTATTGGCATTAGCAAAGTCACCAAAGCTTCGCAATTTAATGACGCTCTTAAATTAGCTCGGCACTATGATAGTAAAGTATTAATTGAACAATGGATAACAGGAGATGAATATACGGTTGCCATTCTGGGCGATAAAGCACTCCCCGTTATCAAAATTGTCACAGATCAAGATTTTTATAATTATGAATCCAAATATATATCTAATACCACCCAATACCTTTGCCCTTGCGGCTTGAGCAAAGCGAAAGAGGAACAATTACAAAAAATTGCAATACAAGCCTTTCAAGCCATTAATGCGACTGGCTGGGGGAGAGTTGACTTTATTTTAGATCAAAATAACACGCCTTATTTACTAGAAATCAATACCGTTCCTGGTATGACCTCTCATTCCCTAGTGCCTATGGCCGCTAAAGCTGAAAATATCACTTTTAAGCAATTAGTTCAACAAATTATCAATGAAGCTTAAAAGTAAAAACCGGCATAAGCGGTCTTTTTCTCAACACTTTAAATTATGGCTTAAACCATTGCTTGTATTTTTCTTAATAGCTAGTATTGGCTGGAGTTTAGTTTACTATAATCCTAGCGAACTGCTAAAAACCCGTGTAAGTTGGGAAATAGATCGTAGCGATTTGGTCAATAAAACAACATTAGAAGCGCAAATAAAACCATTAATCCAAGGAGCTTACCAGCTAGACTTGCATCAAATTAAGCAGCGATTAGAGCAACACCCTTGGGTGCAGAACGCTCAAGTAAAGCGACTATTTTGGGATGCCATTAACATCCACATAACGACCCATAAAATTGCTGCGCATTGGGAAGATATTGCCTGCAATCAGTCTGCTACATTGAAAAAATGTCAAGGCTATGTAACCACTCAAGGCGTGCTAATCACACCTGATCATTTATTTTTTAAGCCAAATTCTCAAACAAGTGAGCCGCTAGTATTATTAAAATCTAATAATAATCCAGAGAAAAGTTCTACTCTATTAAAGGACTATCAGGCTTATCAAGCTATCTTAGCTGATATGAAAATTCATTCGCTAGTCAGAAGTAATATTGACCACTTAATCATTAAACCAAATATGACTGTTGTGCTCGGCTACAACAATCAACAACAGCGACTCAAAAACTTTGTCAAAATTTATCAAAAATTAAGGCGCAAGATCTCTCTTAAAAGACTCCATAAAGCAACTTATGATATGCGTTACCCAAAAGGATTTACGCTGAAGTATTAGCTTTTTGAATAAGCTGATAACACAATGCTAAATTAACCAAACTCCAATAGAATAAAATCACTTTAATCACCCATCCAAACGCTTCTGGCAAACCTATAGCATTAAACAGTGCAGTAAAAATCATTCCAATTAAAGCAGGGATAATAGCTTGCAATAAAAACAAATTAGCTTGAGAGGAAAAATTCAACTGCCACTGATACTTTGAAGGCTGATTCGTAGCAATATTAATAAAATTTAGCGTAATTGGCATAATTAAAAAATAAATAATTAATTGTAAAAAACCAATACCCGTCAGCATAACAGGTACCGTCGTTACAAATCCTATAAAAAGTGTCAAACCAAGAAATCTAAAAATTTGACGAATATTAAAAATGGGCGACAAGGCTAAAACACTCTGTTCACCTAATACAACCAAACGATACATATTCACTGACAGCATAATATAACCATACAAAAACAGTAGTAAATATATAGGCGTGTTATCTGGCAAGACAACCTCGGTCAACTCACCACCCTGAAAGACCAATTCCATCAGCTCAAGCATTTGTGGCAGGATTAATAATAATGGCAATGAGATTGCTGCAGGAAGAATAGAGATTTCAACAATCTTTTTCCAGTGTGTCAGTGCAAAGGCGAAACTCGCCAAGATGATTTTGTTAATAGGTAGTAGATTCATAAGATTTATTTCATTTTTGAATTAATAACGTTAACTATAATAGCGAGCTTTTGACCAGGTTGTAATGGCTTGTTAGTCAACCGGTTCCATTGTTTGATTTGCTTAATACTAACGCCAAATTTAGCAGCAATGGTTGATAAATTATCGCCACTTTTTACTCGATAAATCACCTTTCTATCAATATCAATACCCAGCGATGTTACAGATGATAAATCTTGATTTGACACCACATTAGACTGCCACAATACTAGCTTTTTTCCTAATTTTAAAGGCTCTGAACGTTTGATATGATTCCATTTAACAATATTATTAATACTTACTTGGTATTTTCTAGAAATTGACCATAAGCTATCTCCTGTTACAACAAGATGAATAACCTTATGTCCATTTTTACGTGCATTTAAGCGAGATTTTTCACGTTCAGATTCTGATGATGAGTAAACATTCGCGTCTTTTTTGGCAATCGGAACAATTAAATAATCGCCCACCTTAATCAAGTGATCATCTAATTGGTTAACACTAATAATCTGCGCCATAGTTGTTGCATATTTTTTTGCAAGCAAACTCAAACTATCGCCTTGTTTAACTAAGTGACGTATCCACTCCAATCGGGGCAGATCTGGATTAGCCAGCATGGATTTTTGAAACAGATCCATATTTTTATTGGGTAGCAATAAAGTGTAGTTACCCTTGCTAGGTGTTGCCCAACGCTTCAAACCTGGATTTAATGTATACAAATCTTCTAGCGAAATATCTGACCACTCAGCAATTAAAGCCAAATCAAACTG
>JAHZJR010000093.1 GCA_022600805.1 Pseudomonadota bacterium | reverse complement strand
TGTTGGTGGTTCAAGTGCTGTGTCGGGAATACAGTTTAAAAATACGGTTTCTAGTAATGGATACGTCTATTATGATAATGGTGCTAATATGAATTTCCATACAAATGGCACAGAACGTCTACGCATCCAATCAGGTGGTGGTATCTCATTCAACGGTGACACAGCAGCAGCCAATGCCTTAGATGACTATGAGGAGGGTACTTACACAGCAGCGTTTGTAGGTGTAGGCACTGTAGTTCTTAGTAGCAACGTTTTAAAGTATAAAAAAGTGGGAAATATGGTTACTACAGGCGGACAAGTACGGGTGACATCTCAAAGTGGTGTCACTGGCGGTTTTAAGCTTACTCTACCATTCACTTCTGCGGGGGGCTTAGAGGTTGGTGCTGTAAGACTATACACCGTGAACTTCAACGATGCAGCTAGAGGACCTATATGTTACACAGGTGGTGCAGAGCTTGTATTTGATATGTCAGTTGATAACTCTAGTAGTAGTGCTGTTCCCGTTACAACTTCAGGCTACTATATGTTTGGCATAACATATCAAACAGCATAATTAACCTAAATGGATTTTAGGTCGGACATTTAATAACACAGGAGAAGCAAATGGCTTTAGTAAAGAAAACAGTAGTAGATAAAGTAGAAATCGCTATGAAAGACATAGTCGGTTTTGAGGGTCTGTATGCTATAACAAATGATGGTAGGGTGTGGAGTTACCCTAAAGAAGCGCATAATAATCTGAAGGGTAAGTGGCTGTCTAACGATAAGTCTAATAGATACCACCAAGTATGTCTTATGAAAGATGGTTCTAAATATAAACGAACTATCCATAAACTTGTCGCTACTGCATTTTGTGAAGGTTTTGACGACTCTTTACAGGTTAATCATATTGATGGAGATAAGCTTAACAATAACGCTTCAAATTTGGAGTGGGTATCAGCATCAGATAATAAATTACACGCTTGGAAAACTGGACTTCAAACAGCAACAGAGGCTCATAAAGCTTCAGCAAGGAAACAAGCTGTAGCTAGAAGATTGTTTTCAGATGTTCAGATAAGAGAGATAAGAATATTACCTCACTTCGGCAGAACTCAAAGGAAGATTGCGGAAATGTTTAATACATCACAAGCAGTAATTAATTATATTTTAACAGGTAAGACGTACAAGGAGATATCATAATGGCTTTAACAAAAACAGTAGTAACGGATAAGTATGAAATTGTTGGTCCAAATAAGATGGTTCAATGCAGACACGCAACAGTAATCTCAGAAGATGGCGTAGAGTTATCACGTTCATTCCACAGACACGTAATAGCACCAGGTGATGATGTATCTAATGAACCTGCTGAAACACAAGCAATCGTAGCAGCAGTACACACACCAGAAGTAATCTCAGCATATAACGAAATGTTAGCAGCACAAGCATTAGAAACAGGAGTTTAATATGGCATTAGTTCTAAACGGCTCGGGGATAACCTCGGCAAACATTGCAGACGGTACTATTACTACAGATGATATTTTAGCTAGTGATGTTAGTAGCCTAAAGTCAGGTAGAAAGAACCTGATTATTAATGGTGATATGCAGGTGGCTCAGCGTGGGACGAGTTTTACCTCTAACGGTTATTCTTTAGACCGATGGAAGTTTTATAATTCTGGCGGCACATTTACTGCTTCTCAAGTATCAAACACATCGGGTGCGCTACCTGCCTTTGGCTTAACCAAAGCATTCCAAATAGTAAGAAGCTCACCATCGGGTGTTTTGTACACTACTCAGCTAGTAGAAGATGTTACGTTATTTGATAATGTAGATATTACTATTAGTTTTTATGCAAAAGCGGATGCTTCTGTTGGACTACCATTAAGAATAAGTCAAGTGTTTGGCTCGGGTGGCTCTGCTAATGTTTCTTGTGGTTCACAGAATGCTTCCCTGACAACAACTTGGCAGAAGTTTAGTCTTACTTATACCTGTCCTTCTATTTCTGGAAAGACTATTGGGGCAAATAATCACCTTGAAGTTACTTTTGACATTCCCGCAACAACAGATACCTTCCAACTCACAGGTGTCCAACTAGAAGTAGGATCAGTAGCCACAGACTTTGAACACCGTATTTATGGTGAGGAACTGGCACTTTGTCAGAGTTATTATGAGATTTTAGAACATAGCCTATATTATAACCCACAAGACCGTGTTGATATTCATTATTGCCAAAGAAAAAGAACGACAGCATCAGTAACACTGTCAGGCACTTATTCGGGGGACTGTTCAATTAGTGATAATGGGCCTACTGGGTTTGTGGCAATACCTAACGGTGCTCATGGTTATATGGCAGTCCGATGGCAAGCAGACGCAGAACTATAGGAGATTATTATGTATAAACTAAATGAAAATTCAATAACAAGATTATCTGATAATGCTTCTATCCCACAGGCTGAAGGCAACAGAGATTACCAACAGTTCCTACAAGACGTTAAAGTAAACGGTGTATCAATCGTAGAAGGTGCTGATGTAGTAGAACCTGATTACGTAGCACTAAGAACTGGTGCTGATGGTTATGCCTCTACTGGTGAACAACTAGGTATGCAAACAGATGGTACTTGGGATGCTCACGTAGCAGACGTAAAGACTAGATTCCCTAAGACTATTACAGGTGGCACAACGATTGCTGATGTACCTGCTTGGGTTCAAGAAGAAGCTGATAAGGTAGAATTACAGGAGACAATCTAATGAGTACAATAAAATCATCGAACGAGGACATCACGATAAATGCCGATGGGTCAGGTCGTTCAGTAAAATTCCAAGCTAATGGCGTAGAGAAAGCATCTATTGATAGTTCAGGGAATTTCACGAGTACATCTATTGATGCTACTAAGTTATCTGGTACAGTTCCAAACTTCACATCAACAGGTATTGATGATAACGCTACAAGTACAGCTATTACTATTGATGCTAATGAGAATGTAGGTATTGGTACAGCTAGTCCATCGTCTCCAAATTCAGCAGGAACGTTTTTAGAGATTGAAGATAGCGTAGGTGCAAGTTTAATACTTAATGATTCTGGTCAAGCAAGCGCTTATGAAGTTATTGCTAATGCTGATAAGTGTTCATTAAGGTATGGTACATCAGATTTATTGGTTTTAAAGAATGACGGCAGAGGATTATCACAGTTTACTGCTAAGGCTTGGGTGAAGTTTGATGGTACTGGTATAACTATTAACGATAGTCATAATATTAGTAGTATTACTGATGCTGCTGTTGGTACTTACGAAGTTAATCTCTCAAACTCGATGGGCAATGGAACTAATTATTCGGTATCAGGCAATAATATGGGCAATATTAACACTAGTGCACAACAGTGTAACTTAATGAGTTATTATCCAAAAACAGCGTCTGCTTTTTATGCGTTAGCTAGGAGGATAGACAATGATGGTAATACTTTTAATAACGTAGACCCCGATATTTTACAAGCAGTAGTTTTTGGAGATTAATATGAAGATTATACATAGCGCAATAAACGAGTTAGGTGAAGAGGTATTAGCACAACTAATCCCAGCACCTAAGTTCTTAGATACACTAACTG
>JAHZJR010000016.1 GCA_022600805.1 Pseudomonadota bacterium | reverse complement strand
ATCATTACAACAGGTTCATTGGTAAATGGTACTTTTATTGCAACAGAAGTCCTAGCTAAGCACGATGAAAACTACATGCCACCCGAAGTCGCTGATGCGTTAGAAAAGGCCGAAAAGTAACTATGGGTAAATTTTTACCATTGGTTGTCTTTGTTGTTCTTGCGTGGTTTTTATTTGATGGATTGGGTCGTGACACTAAAAAACTTCCTTCTCCTTTAATTGGCAAATCTTTTCCGAATATAGAAGTAGAAGATTTCAATACGCATAAGCGTTACACAACTCAATCTCAATTGGCAGACAATATTACCTTAGTGAATGTTTGGGCTTCGTGGTGTGTTACTTGTCGAGCAGAGCATCAGATGTTGATGGAGATTGCTGAATCGAATAGCGTCAAAATGCTTGGTATTAATTACAAAGATACTCGCAAAGAGGGTCAGTTTTTTTTAGATAGACTGGGCAATCCTTATGATCAAATTATCTTTGATGAGCAAGGAAGGCTTGGGTTAGAGCTTGGCGTGTATGCCACACCTGAAACTTTTCTTGTCGATAGTCAAGGAATTATCCGTTTTAAGCGTATTGGTCAGCTCACGCCAAAGATTTGGAAAACGCAAATTTTACCGTTAATTCAACAGCTTAAAATATCAGTAAAAACTAATACTCATGGTTAGCCATATTTTTTTAAAAAATGCGTTGACAGTATGGGTATTTAATGGATAATTCATTGAAAGCTTTAAAATAAAAAAAGCACAAGAAATTTCAATCACGAAATAAGATTTACGAAACAGGAGAATAAGTAATGAACAAGTCAGATTTAGTAGCAGCAATTGCTGAAACATCAGGTTTAACCAAAGCAGACGCAGCTCGTGCATTAGACGCAACAACAGGTGCGATTACTTCAGCATTATCAGCAGGTGATAGCGTAGCAATTACAGGCTTTGGTAGCTTTTTGGTTAGAGATCGTGCAGCACGCACAGGTCGTAACCCACAAACAGGTGCAGCGATTCAAATTGCAGCATCTAAAGTTCCTGCATTTAAAGCAGGTAAATTACTTAAAGAATCAGTTAACTCTTAAGATTTTTTCAGTATAATATGCCCCGTGCTTAATCTTAAGTGTTGGGCATATGTTTTTTTGGGCGATTAGCTCAGTTGGTAGAGCGTCGCCCTTACAAGGCGAATGTCACAAGTTCAAGTCTTGTATCGCCCACCAAAAAAACATTTCGGAGCGGTAGCTCAGCTGGTTAGAGTGCCTGCCTGTCACGCAGGACGTCGCGGGTTCGAATCCCGTCCGCTCCGCCATAACTATTTCTAGTTTTGGCATCCGAATTCAAATCAATTTAAAACTATCTAAAAACACCTTTTATTTTTATAAACTTTTTCGTTTATAATCATTGGTTTTTTATTGTTTAAATTTTGACACTTGTCTTTCAAGTATCAAGCCACTTCATACTTATGCTTAGTTCTATTAAAAATAAAACCAAGGGCTGGTTGGCCTATTTAATTGTCGGTTTAATTACTATTCCTTTTGCCTTGTTTGGTGTTAATGAATACTTTACTGGCGCCTCTAATGTTGTTGTTGCTTCCATTGATGATGACGAAATTTCAAAAGAAGCTTTTTTGGCCGAATTTAACCCTCAAAAAAGACGTCTTCAGCAAAAATTAGCTGAGCAATACAATACAGAGTTTGACGCAGTATTGAAGCAGTCAATTATTAATCAAATGATTGATAGGCGCTTATTAAATCAGCTGGCTGAAGAAATGTCACATGCAACCAGTAGTTCAGAGTTGAACGCTATTATTCAGGCCAACGATTTATTTCAAGAGCAGGGGCGTTTCTCGCTAGAAAAATACAAAAACTTATTAAGATTAAATGGCTATACAGCTGTTGAATATGAGTCTGTTAGAGCTAAAGAGCTAACGCAAAATCAGATTAAATATAATTTACTTGACTCTGCTTTTATGCTGCCTTCGCAACTTGAAAGATTGCAAAATCTAAATGATCAGCAACGAAAATTTTCCTACATTAAGCTAAGTGCTGATGATTACACCGATAAGGTGAATGTTGATGCCAAGAGCATTGAAGATTATTACAATAACCAAAAAGAATCATTTTTTGCACCTGAGCAGGCCAAGATTGAATTTGTTGAGCTTTCTTTAGAAGATATCGCCAAGACTGTCAAAGTAACCGATGATGAGTTGTTTAACTTCTACGAAGATGAGCAGGCTCGATTTACGACAGAAGAGGAGCGTAAGGCGCAACATATTTTACTGGACACTAAAGAGTTAGCTGAAAAGGTGCTAGACTTACTTAACCAAGGCGGTGACTTTAATCAGTTGGCAGCGCAATATTCTCAAGATACAGGCTCTAAAGACTCGGGAGGTGACCTGGGTTTATTTGGTCGTGGGGTGATGGTTGATGCTTTTGAAAAGGCTGTGTTTGCCATGCAAGAAGGGCAATTGAGTGAGTTAGTAAAGTCTGATTTTGGCTATCATATTATTAAACTTAACAAGATTCAAGCGGGCTCGGTAAAACCTTTTGCAGAAGTCAAGTCAGAGTTAACACAACTTTACACTGAATCTAAAGCACAAAAAGATCTTTATAATTTAACCGAGCAAATGGCTAATTTAGCTTATGAGTCAAATCTAGAGGAAGTAGCCAACCAAATGGCTTTAAAGATTCATACCAGTGATTTTTTCACCAGAGCAAGCACTCAGCTTGATGCTAAGATTGTTGCCGCTGCATTTAGTGAT
>JAHZJR010000001.1 GCA_022600805.1 Pseudomonadota bacterium | reverse complement strand
ATTTCAAAATGCCCTGCAATCATACAATATGTTTACTATTAAGTAAAATAATATTTATTTAAAAAATAATAATTTTTTCTTATTATTATGCTTATGTTAATAAATAGTTAGCGCAATCTTTTTTTTATTTAAAAATTTTCATCCCAATCAACCAATACTGGCGCTTATCCATATCGATTGAGATTAAAAATGGCTCGATGTAGGGCACCCAATGCTCTTTACTGTCAACCCTTGAGGGGGATTCTTTTTTGCCATTAATTACCATCACTTGATTAGAGCCAGTATCAACTAAATAAGCAATATTACCCAAAACTACGTTTTGACAATTAACCACTTCTAATCCCGTTAATTCGTCCCAATAATATTCTCCTTTTGGAAGTTTAGGTAATTGTGATTTCTTAATATAGAGCTCTGTTCCAATAAAGCTTCTCGCTATTTCACGATCGTTAACATCCTTAAGTTGGGCAACAATTGTCTTGCCCTGTTCACGTCCTTTAACCACCTCAAGTGTTGTCCATACACCTTCAACTTGAACATGCCAAGGCTTGTAAGTAAGAATGTTTTTCCTTGGGTGCGCATGGGAGAATATTTTCACCCAGCCCTGAACGCCAAAAAGGCCATTAATCTGTCCGATCAATAGCCTTTTATTGTTAGAGTTTGGGCTCACTACTTATTCAGCAGGCGCTTCTTCCTCTGTTGCTGCAGCTTCTGCTTCAGCAGCTGCTTTAGCCTCTGCCTCTTCTGCTGCCTTGGCTTCTGCTTCAGCTTTTGCCTCAGCATCTGCTTTTGCTTTTTCTTCTGCTGCTAGTTTAGCTGCAACTGCTGCTGCTCTAGCTTCTTGAGCCGCTACACGCTTCTCACGAATTGAAGGATCTTTGAATTCTTTAACAAGTTGTTGAACACGATCAGATAATTGCGCACCTTTTGATGCCCAGTAATCTAGTCTATCTTCTTCGATAGTAAGCCTAACCTCTTGTCCACGAGCAACCGGATTAAAGTATCCGATACGCTCAATGTAACCACTGTCTCTACGCTTGCGTGAGTCTGTTGCTACGATTGAATAAAAAGGTTTTTTCTTGGCTCCACCTCGGGCTAGTCTAATTTTAACCATGGGTTTTTTGCTCCTTTATTTATTAATAGCTTACATCAAAAAGATATAAGACGCGAAATTATATCAGTTTTTCAATGTCTTGCGCCAATTTTTGCGCATCACCCGTATAGTTCATTGGCGTTAATTCTGCCAAGGCTTGTTTAGCAGCTTCTGGCATGTCTAGATCTTTAACAAATTCAGCTAATATTTGTGCATCAATGGTATTGCCACGAGTTAGTGCTTTTAGTTTTTCGTATGGATTTTCAATGCCATAACGACGCATTACAGTTTGGATTGGCTCGGCCAACACCTCCCATGATGAATCTAAATCTTGATGTAGGCGAGCTTCATTCGTTTCTAGTTTGCCAATACCCTTTGCAATAGAGGCGTAAGCGACTAAGCTGTGTGCACAACTCACACCTAAATTTCTAAGTACGGTCGAATCTGACAAGTCACGCTGCCAGCGAGAAATAGCTAATTTATCGGCTAAATGCGTATTAAGCGCATTGGCAATGCCTAGATTGCCTTCGCCATTTTCGAAATCAATTGGATTTACTTTATGTGGCATAGTAGATGAACCCACCTCACCTTCGATGGTTTTTTGCTTGAAATAACCTAACGATACATAACCCCAAATATCACGACAAAAATCGATCAAAATTGTATTGTAACGATTCATTGAATGAAAATACTCCGCCATATAATCATGCGTTTCAATTTGTGGCGTATACATCGCATAATTAATGCCAAGCCCCTCGATAAACTGCTTCGAAATCGCTTGCCAGTCGAGATCTGGGTAGGCAGACAAATGCGCATTAAAATTGCCCACTGCACCATTAAACTTACCCATAACTTGTACACTTTCCAAGTGGTCAATTTGACGCTTCAGACGAAAAGCAAAATTAGCCATTTCTTTACCTACAGTTGTTGGCGAGGCAGTTTGACCATGAGTACGAGACAACATTGGAATGGCTGCGTTATCTTTTGCCATGTTACCAATCAACGACAAGATATTTCGCATTTGCTCCAACACCACCTGTCGTCCATCAATCAACATGAGCGCATGTGACAAATTGTTGATATCTTCTGATGTGCAAGCAAAGTGAAAAAACTCGCTCACTGCGTTTAGCTCTGCATTGTCTTTGATTTGCTCTTTTAGAAAGTACTCTACAGCTTTAACATCGTGATTAGTTGTACGCTCAATATCTTTAACAGCTTGTGCATCCGCCAATGAAAAATTGGTAGCAATATTGCTTAAAAATTGTGCAGCTTGCTGACTAAACGCAGGCACTTCCGTTATATTTTCATTATCAGACAAAGCCTGTAACCACTCAACTTCTATCAAAACTCGGTATTTAATCAAGCCAAATTCACTGAAAATAGTGCTAAGCGTGTCAGTCTTATCGAAGTAACGTCCGTCAATTGGGGAAATGGCAGTAAGATGCGTTAAGTTCATAAAGGTACCCATTTAGATAAAAATAACCTTGTATTTCATAATATGAAAAATAAAAACTATAATATGAAAAACTTGGTAGCAATAAAATGATAGAATTATACGCTTTATTACTGACAAGAAAACACAATGAAATCAGCCTACCTGCAACACGTTAATGAACGCCAACAAGACAACCTGCCACCGCTACCACTTAATGCAGAACAAGCCGCTTCAGTCGTTCAACACCTGATTCAAGGTGATGAGGATGAATTCTACCTAGATCTACTGACCAATCGCATTCCCCCTGGCGTAGATGAAGCTGCTTATGTAAAAGCGGGCTTTTTAGCAAGCGTTGCCAAAGGCGATCAATCTTGTGCGGCAATTGATCAAGAGCATGCCACATTCTTATTAGGCACCATGGTTGGTGGCTACAACATTGCCCCTATGGTAGACCTTCTAGAAGACGACACGTTAGCGCCAATTGCAGCAACTGGCCTATCTCATACGCTACTCATGTTTGATGCGTTTTATGATGTTAAGGATAAAGCAGATGCAGGCAATCTTGCCGCGAAGCAAGTCTTGCAATCTTGGGCAGACGCCGAATGGTTTACTAGACGCGAGAAAGTCGCTGAAAAAATCTCGGTAACTGTTTTTAAGGTTACTGGAGAAACGAATACAGATGATTTATCGCCTGCACCGGATGCCTGGTCTAGACCCGATATCCCATTGCACGCCCTAGCTATGTTAAAAATGAAGCGTGAGGGCATTAATCCAGAAGTGCACGGCAAAGTAGGCCCAATTAGCCAGATTGAAAAGCTTCAAGCAAATGGATTTCCACTGGCCTATGTGGGCGATGTTGTCGGCACGGGCTCCTCACGTAAATCTGCAACCAATTCGGTATTGTGGTTTATGGGTAATGACATTGATTATGTACCCAATAAAAAAGATGGCGGCGTTTGCCTAGGTGGAAAAATAGCACCCATCTTTTTTAATACCATGGAGGATTCTGGCGCATTGCCAATTGAGCTAGATGTCGCTCAATTTAATATGGGTGATGTGATCGATATTTATCCTTATGAAGGTGTTGTTAAAGAGCACAGTACCGACAAAGTTTTAAGCACTTTTGAACTCAAGTCAGCTGTTATTCTTGATGAAGTCCAAGCTGGCGGAAGAATTCCTTTAATTATTGGTCGTGGTCTAACAGCTCGTGCTCGTGAAGCGCTTGGGCTTGAGCCTTCTACATTGTTCCGCTTGCCTGTTGAAGTACAAGACACCGGAAAAGGCTATTCATTAGCACAAAAGATGGTAGGCAAGGCTTGTGGTGTTGAAGGCATTCGTCCAGGTACTTATTGTGAGCCAAAAATGACAACAGTAGGCTCTCAAGACACCACAGGGCCAATGACACGAGACGAATTAAAAGATCTCGCTTGTTTAGGCTTTTCAGCAGATTTAACCATGCAATCTTTTTGTCATACAGCTGCTTATCCCAAGCCAGTTGATGTAGAAACACACCATACGTTGCCAGACTTTATTATGAATCGTGGCGGTATTTCACTGCGTCCAGGTGACGGAATTATTCATTCTTGGCTTAACCGCATGTTATTGCCAGATACAGTTGGCACAGGCGGCGATTCACACACACGCTTTCCAATCGGCATTTCTTTCCCAGCGGGCTCAGGTCTAGTGGCGTTTGCTGCAGCCACTGGCGTTATGCCACTTGATATGCCAGAATCTATACTAGTACGTTTTTCTGGCGAAATGCAACCTGGCATTACATTGCGTGATATGGTGAACGCCATTCCACTAAAAGCTATCGAAAAAGGCTTGTTAACCGTTGCCAAAGAAGGCAAGATAAACGCCTTTTCTGGCAGAGTATTAGAAATTGAAGGCTTGCCTAATTTGAAAGTAGAACAGGCTTTTGAATTATCTGACTCAGCAGCTGAACGTTCAGCTGCCGGCTGCTCTATTCACCTCGATAAAGCACCAATTATTGAGTATTTAAACTCTAACATAGTTATGCTTAAATGGATGATTGCTCAAGGTTATGGCGATAAGCGAACCATTGCACGTCGCATTCAAGCAATGGAAAAATGGCTAGAGAATCCTGAATTAATGAAGGCCGATGCTGACGCAGACTACGCAGAAATCATTGAAATCAACATGAACGACATCAAGGAGCCAATCCTAGCTTGTCCGAATGATCCTGATGATGTTAAAACACTTTCTGACGTTGCCAACACTAAAATTGATGAAGTATTTATCGGCTCATGTATGACCAATATTGGCCATTTCAGAGCAGCCGCCCAGCTATTAAAAGGCAAGTCTGAAATAAACACTGAGCTTTGGATTGCGCCACCAACGCGTATGGATGAAAAACAACTGAAGCAAGAAGGCGTCTACGATGCGTTTAGTGCGATTACTGAGCATACTGAAATGCCTGGCTGTTCTCTATGTATGGGCAATCAAGCACGTGTTAAGACAAATGCAACCGTAGTCTCAACCTCAACTCGAAACTTTCCAAATCGCTTAGGTGATGAAACCAATGTTTATTTATCTTCTGCCGAAGTGGCTGCTATTTCTGCAAAACTTGGCCACATCCCGACAGCGCAAGAATACTTGACTGCAATGAAAGATATTAAGCCAATGGAGGCGCAAATTTATCAATATCTAAATTTTGATCAAATTGGTGAATACGAAGACCAAGCAACAACGGTACCTGTAGAAAATATTCTAAACTCATAGAGACTGGTTAATTGACGTATCGAAAGGTACGTTAGCTTGTTTAAAAACAATAAAAAAAGCCGCTAGTTAAGCGGCTTTTTTTATTGTTTTTAAAAAGAGATAGATTATTTAATCTTGGCCTCTTTGTACATAACATGTTGTCTCACAACAGGATCAAACTTTTTAACCTCAACTTTCTCTGGATGAAGACGCTTATTCTTTGTTGTTGTGTAAAAATGGCCAGTTTTAGCCGATGACACTAATTTAATTTTTTCTCTCATATCTTACTCCTAAACCTTTTCGCCACGTGCGCGGATTTCTTGAAGCACTACTTCAATGCCTTTTTTATCAACAATTCGCAAACCTTTGGCAGTTAACTTAAGCTTAACAAAACGATTTTCACTTTCTACCCAAAAACGGTGCGTGTGAAGATTTGGATAAAAACGACGACGCGTTCTATTGTTTGCGTGTGATACATTGTTACCACTAATTGGGCGCTTACCAGTTACTTGACATACCTTTGCCATGACTCTCACCTTTCAAAAATCTAAAAGAAACGAATTATACTTAAAATTATTTCACTTTCCAGGCTAAATTTTATAAAAATTCTATTTACTATTGCTTTAATTGGCTGTATCATACCCCACTTCGGAGGGATGGCAGAGCGGCTGAATGCACTGGTCTTGAAAACCAGCAAGGATTAATCTCCTTCCAGGGTTCAAATCCCTGTCCCTCCACCATATTATCCCTGTTTGTATATTAGACGTTTTTTCTTACAACACTGCTAATTTATAAATACCAAAAAAACACCAATCAATCACTTGAGCCATCTTGGTTGGATATGCTACTGATTGATTGATTTTCAGATGGTGAAATAATGTCTGTTTGTTTTCTCATCTTCCAGAATTTTTTAGCTTATACTGTTATAAAAAATGAGGGAAAACCCTTTATACTTTGATCATTGTCTTTTTCTGGGGAGCTAGATGACAACCACTCAATACACCATCTCTGGCATGACTCAAGAGGGTCAAAAATTTAGGCCAAGTGATTGGACTGAACGGCTAGTTTGCACCCAACCTGAACAATTAGAACGCTACAGTGGTCATTTAAAAATTCAACGAATTAACGGCATTAAGTCTATTGTTTTTGATGATCAGCTAAAATACGCTTGCTCTTTTACATTTGAACGTCTTGTTGCTTTTGCCAAAACAAACCATTTAGTTTTTACCGAAGAGATTGTTGAGTAATACGTTCTAACTAATCAACATAGGGTCCGTGCTGATAAATTGGCTCATGGTGTGGCAGTCCACTACAAAACATAAACTCACTATCTGTTGTAGCTTTAATCAACAAATCTTGTTGTTTTTCAGGATCAATCAATAGCGCTTGAGTCGCATCAACTTGATGTTTACCAATCGCTAAACTACCTAGCAACACATAAACTATTGCATGCGAGCCCTGGTCAAACGATAGCTGATAATGGCCATTCTTAGCAAGGTGAAAATGCTGGTACGTAATGTCTGTTTGCAATTTAATTATTGATCCCGCGCCAACAATGGTTCGGTAATTGCCACCTTGAAAAGTAACAACTGCCAAATCTTTTTCTAAAGCCTCCTGATAGCTTGGATTAATTTTTTTGAGCTGTTTAGGTAAATTAATCCATAGCTGAATACCTACACTAGGCATTCTTCCTGTTGGCATTTCTGAATGCACGATACCTCTGCCTGCACAAAAAACTTGCGCACCGCCCTTGCTAACAAATGAATCATTACCTAAATTATCCTGGTGATGCATACCGCCCTCGAGCATATAAGTAATCGCTTCAAAACCACGATGCGGATGATCAGGAAAGCCGTGTCCAGCAGAAATATCAAAATGATCCCATAATACAAACGGATCAAAATTCATTCGTTTTGGTATTGGAAATAGTCGTTTGACAACCACGCCATCACCTTCAAATGTTTCTTGCGCATAAGCCTTGGTCAACATGTCAAAATTTATATGGTCAATCGTAAATGATTCATATTACAATATTAACATGATTATCGGCATCCCAAAAGAAATTAAAGCACATGAGTATCGTGTTGGTCTGACACCACAAGGTACCAAAACACTCGTTAAAGCTGGACACCAAGTGATTGTTCAAACCGGCGCTGGCAACGGTGTTAGTTTTAGCGACAATGATTACCAACAAGCTGGTGCAAATATTGCTAATTCAGCCGAATCTGTCTTCACCCAGGCTGACATGATTATTAAAGTCAAAGAGCCTCAACCAAAGGAGTGTAAATTACTCAATAAAAACCAAGTGCTCTTTACTTATTTACATTTGGCTGCTGACCCAAAACAAGCAGAACTACTACTGGCATCAGGTGCAACTTGCATCGCTTATGAAACTATTACTGACGGCTCTGGACACTTACCATTGCTACAACCCATGAGTGAAATTGCAGGGCGAATGTCTGTTCAATCTGGCGCCCACCATTTGGAAAAAACCCAGGGTGGATCCGGTGTGTTACTTAGTGGGGCTACCGGGGTAGAGGCTGCACAAGTGCTGGTTCTTGGTGGTGGCGTTGTGGGCATGAATGCTGCTAAAGTAGCACTTGGCATGGGCGCACAAGTCACGATTCTTAATCGATCATTATCCAAACGGCTCGAAGATTTTCAACAAATATATGGATCACAACTGACTGTGGATTTATCCAGCCAGGCCACTATTGAACAACGGTTAAAAACAGCTGATCTGGTCGTTGGCGCTGCACTTGTTACTGGTGCATCAGCACCAAAACTAATTACTAGAGATATGCTAAAACTCATAAAAAAAGGCTCGGTCTTAGTAGATGTTTCGATCGATCAAGGTGGCTGTTTTGAGACTTCAAAAGTCACCACTCACGATAAACCAACCTATGTGGTTGATGGCATTATTCATTATTGTGTGGGCAATATGCCAGGGGCGGTAGCGCAAACGGCAACCTTAGCACTGACAAATGCAACACTGCCTTACATTCGCAAACTTGCCAGCCAAGGATATAAGAAAGCAATGCAAGAAGATATAAACTTGTTAAACGGATTAAACATTTTCCAAGGAAAAGTCACCCATCACGCAGTTGCTGAAAGTTTAGGATACCAATATAGTTCAATTACTTTTTAAACGCCATACTGATCTCGATAAGCTTCAATACGCTCGATTAACACTTGGTCGTCACCTTGCTTTAAGTAATCGATTAAATGACCGAGATTAATAATACTTAACACGGTAATGCCAAAATTCTCCTCGACCTCTTGAATGGCTGACTTGTCACCTTTGCCTTTTTCTTGACGATCAACCGCAACAATCACGCCTTTGGCCTTTGCACCATTTGCATCAATAATATCCATGGCCTCACGAATAGCAGTGCCAGCCGTAATCACATCATCAATAATTAAAATATCGCCTTCCAGTGCATGGCCCACAATATCGCCACCTTCGCCGTGTGTTTTGGCCTCTTTGCGATTAAAACTATAAGGCACATTGGTATCAAATGAATCATTAAGTGCCATTGCACAAGCGGTTGCTAGCGGAATACCTTTGTATGCTGGACCAAACAACACATCAAAATCAAGCCCGCTTTCAGTAATGGCTTGTGCGTAAAACTTGCCTAATTTAGATAAATGATCGCCCGTATTAAACGAGCCGGCATTAAAGAAATAAGGACTAATGCGGCCAGATTTAAGCGTAAATTCGCCAAATTTTAACGCGCCAATTTCTAACATAAAATCTACAAAGTCTTTTTGATACTGTTCCATACATTCCTCTAAATCATTAAAATATTTCCAATGAAGAGAATTATAACGGCTAATGTCAATGGTATTCGTGCAGCTGAACGAAAAGGTTTTTTCCAGTGGATGAAAACCCAAGATGCTGATGTGGTTTGCGTGCAAGAAATCAAGGCACAGGAGGATCAGCTTGATGATAAATTTTATCCCCAAGGCATTTACACTTATTATAAACCTGCCGAGCGCAAGGGCTATAGTGGCACCGGTTTATATTGCAAACAAAAACCTGATCAAGTTATTTTTAGCCCCTGGGAAGATTTTGATTTTGAGGGGCGCTTCATTCAAGCTGATTTTGGGAAACTAAGCATTATCTCTATTTACATCCCTTCTGGTTCAGCCAAACAAGAACGTCAAGATTATAAAATGGACTTTATGACAAAGCGCTTTTTGCCTTATCTTCAAGAGCTACAAAAAGATGGGCGCCAGTATATGATTTGTGGCGATATCAACATTGTGCATAAAGAAATCGATATTAAAAATTTCAAAGGTAATAAAAACCGCTCTGGCTGCTTGCCTGAAGAGCGTCATTTTATGGATCAACTTTTCACTCAAGAAAAATTTGTGGATGCATTTCGAGAAGTAAACCAAGAATCCGAACAATACACTTGGTGGTCAAACCGTGGACAAGCCTGGGCGAACAATACTGGGTGGCGCATTGACTATCAAATACTTAGCAATAATTTAAAAGGCTGCGTTAAAGATGCCAGTATCTACAAAACGGAACGTTTTTCAGACCATTCACCTTTGATTATCGATTACGACCTATGAATAACGGCAATAACAAAAAAGTTAGAAAAATTCAAAGCTTTGTTAAACGCTCTGGCAGATTAACAGAAGGTCAAAAATATGGTCTAAATGAACTTTGGCCTGACTATGGTATTGAACCTCAAGCTGAGAAATTCATTAATTTTGACGTTGTTTTTGCAAAATCACAGCCCATTATTTTAGAAATTGGCTTTGGCAACGGCGACTCCTTGCTGGAAATGGCCATCAATGAGCCTTACCACAACTTTCTCGGCATTGAAGTATACGAAGCTGGCGTTGGACGACTGATCAACGAGGCTTATAAGCATCAGCTCACGAACTTAAAAATTATAAAAGAAGATGCGGTGGAGGTATTGAAAAACAACATCTCCAATGATAGCTTGTTTGGATTTCAGCTATATTTTGCTGACCCTTGGCATAAGAAAAAACATCATAAGCGCCGTATTGTGCAAAATGAATTTATGGATGTGATATCAAAAAAACTAATTAATAGCGGTTTTGTACACATGGCTACTGACTGGGAGCATTATGCTGAACAAATGATGGAAACTCTAGAAAATCACGCCCACTTTAAAAACACGACAACCGCCCATAACTATCTACCAAGACCTGAACGACGTCCAGTTACTAAATTTGAACGGCGTGGTCAACGATTGGGCCATGGCGTTTGGGACATGATTTTTACTAACGAGAAATAATATGATTTTTCCAATATTTGTTATTATGACCTTGCTTGAAATTTATGTACTGGTTTCGGTGGGTGAATCTATTGGCGGACTATCAACTGTTTTACTGGTTGTGGTTACTGCCTTAATCGGATCAACTTTACTCAAGCAGCAAGGTTGGTCAACCATGGCCAAAGCGCAAAACGCTATGGCCAATGGTCAGACGCCAGCCTTTGAAATGTTAGAAGGTGTTGTGATATTAATCTCAGGCATCTTGTTACTAACCCCTGGCTTTATTACTGATACTATCGGCTTATTAGGACTTATGCCTCTCTCTAGAGCTTACTTTATCGACAATCTATTAAAGAAAAACGCTCAAAAGATATTTACCAAAAACAGCGCACCTTTTGCACACAAATCTCAGGCGTCAAAAGAGTCAAACACCCAAAAGAACAAAACTCTCGAAGGTGAATTTTGGGAAGATTGAAAACACTTAATCAGTGGCTTACTTGGCAAGAAAATTGTCACCCAAAGGAGATAGACCTAGGTCTAGAACGCATTCAAAGTGTTTATACAAAACTTTTTCCAACGGGTTTGCCTTTTACCACAATAACCGTCGCTGGCACGAACGGCAAAGGCTCAACTATTGCTTTGATTGAAAGTGTTTATCAACACAGCGCCTTCCAAGTAGCTAAATTTACCTCACCACATATTTTGAATTATAACGAGCGCTTTGTGGTGAACGGTGAGCAGGCAACTGATGATCAAATTTGCCTAGCATTTGAAAAAATAGCACAAGCTCTCGGTGATATCTCTCTGACTTATTTTGAGTTCTCAACTTTGGCTGCACTGCTTATTTTTGCTGAACAAAACGTGGATATTGCCATCTTAGAAGTAGGCCTAGGTGGTCGACTAGACTCAGTTAATGTTGTTGATACCGATGTAGCTGTTATTACCAACATAGCCATTGATCATGTGGATTATTTGGGCGATACGCGTGAGTTGATTGGCTATGAAAAAGCCGGCATTATGCGCAGCAACACTCCTTGCGTTTGTGGTGATATCGACCCGCCAGAATCGTTGATTAAACATGCTCATACGATTGGTGCCTTATTAAAGTTTGTTTCGCAACCCTATACAGGTGCATTGTCACTTCATGGAGACCATCAACGACAAAACGCCGCTTTAGCAGCACTATGTATACACCAACTTCAAACACGATTTCCCATTGACGAACGTACACTCTGTCAAGGGTTGAAATCCACCCAACTTGATGGCCGCTTTCAAACTCAAACAATCAACACCAAATTGGTGATTTTCGATGTAGCACACAATGAAGCAGCCGCCCAAACTTTAGCTCAAGAGCTGGCAAAAGACCAGCAGCCGACGCTGGCTATATTTGCAGCTTTAAAGGATAAGAATATTGCCCACATAATTCATGCCATGGCGCCGCAAATCGATCAATGGTTGCTTGTACCACTAGACGTGCATCGAGCAGCTAGCATGGATTTTTTAATCAAGCAATTCTCTACTAGAGATACAATTCATGTTTGCAATAATATGGATGCAGCCATCAATCAAGCCCTGCAACAGCACACCTGCCAACGCATTGTTGTTTTTGGTTCTTTTTATATCGTCGCAGACGCATTAAAAACACTTAGGTGATGCTTGATTGTAAAATCTTGTAAAATTGATAGCTATAACAAAACCCTCTCTGGAGAGAGCTGATGAATGAGTTTTTGACAAATATTTGGAATGCGGTTAATCTGCTAGTTTGGTCTGACTGGGCAACACTGGCTATTTTAATTACATTCCTGGTGTTAGGCTTTAAACGAGGCATGGCAAAAGAATTGATTAATCTTGCTTTTTTATTGCTAGCTATTATCGTTGCCTGGTTTTTTTATCAACCTTTAGCAACGAATAATATTGTCACCTGGCTACTGCTTTCCCATCAGTCGCATATGGCTATCGCTTTTGGTATGCTTTTTGTTGGCGTGTTACTTATTAAAAAATCTCTTTATAAGTTGACTGACATTTCATCTCAAATTAACAACCCTTGTGCTTTAAATAAGATTTTTGCCTATTTTGTATTTCTAGGTATTGCAGCAACACTCAGTTGGTATTATTTAGATATTGTTGCCAATCTTGGTATTATGGAAATCGTTGTAACTAGCGATTCAGTGAGAATTGGCTTATCTTTTGCTATTACTTTCGCTATTATTACTGGCGTATGCATGAGTATATCTAACATGCTTAATATTTCTATTGACTCCTCAAAACCATGCGCCCTATCTCTCTTATTTAAAAAAATTCTCAACACACTACACAGTCTTGACCAATTGCTCAATGCTAAAAATATTAACAGCAATAGCAATAATTTTGGTGGTCTGCTTGTAGGCTTGATTAAAGGAAGTCTGGCTATTTTGATCATGGTTCTAGTCTTTCAAAGTATTGATAGCATCTCTCAGCAGCACTATTGGATTGAGGCAAATGGCGCATTAAGGTTTTTTCAAGATGTTGCCTCCAACATCAAACCTGCTCTATCAGAACACTTACTATTTATCGTAAACGAATAAGGAAACTCTTTTATGTGCGGCATTGTTGGCATTCTCTCTACTACTAAAAAAGACACAGCAGTCTATATCTATGATGCTCTAACCATTCTTCAACATCGCGGACAAGATGCTGCAGGTATCGTTACCGCTCACAAAGATCGATTCTACATGCGCAAATCAAATGGCTTGGTTAAAAATGCATTTAGAACCAAGCATATGACCTCCCTTCGAGGTGATATGGGTATTGGTCATGTACGCTACCCTACTGCAGGCACCTCTAGTGGGGCTGAAGCTCAGCCGTTCTACGTTAACTCCCCATACGGTATCGCCTTTGCCCATAATGGCAATTTAACCAATACTGAAGAATTAGCACAGGAATTATTCGAACAAGATCTGCGCCATATCAATACCAATTCGGATTCTGAAATTTTGCTTAATGTGTTTGCGAGTGAATTAGCAAAATTGCAAAAACAACGCATTAACGAGCAGGATATCTTTGATTCTGTTAAGCAAGTACACAAACGGGTTCGTGGTGCTTATGCAAGTGTTGGCATGATTCCTGGTTATGGCATTTTTGGCTTTAGAGATCCTAACGGAATTCGCCCACTAATTCTAGGAAAGCGCACCACTAACGGTGGCACCAAGCACATGCTGGCTTCAGAAAGTGTTGCACTAACAGCGCTGGGTTATGAAATCACTCAAGACATCAAACCAGGTGAAGCGGTGATTATTGATCGTGAAGGAAATATTTTTATACAGCAATGTGCCGAAGCACCAAAATATTCACCCTGTATTTTTGAATTTGTCTACTTCGCTAGACCTGATTCCATCATTGATGATATTTCAGTGTACAAAACTCGCCTAAGAATGGGTGAGCGTCTAGCAGCCAAAATTCATAAAGAATGGGATGATGAACATATTGACGTGGTGATTCCAATCCCTGACACGTCAAGAGTATCCGCTTTGCAATTAGCACACGAACTCGAGGTCAAATACTCAGAAGGTTTAATTAAAAACCGCTACATTGCACGCACTTTCATTATGCCTGGACAAAAATTACGAAAAAAATCCGTTCGCCAGAAACTAAGTGCAATCGAATTAGAGTTCAAAGGCAAAAACGTTTTGTTAGTTGATGACTCGATTGTTAGGGGTACAACCAGCGAACAAATTGTTAAAATGGCCCGAGATGCAGGCGCCAAAAAGGTATTTTTCGCCTCGGCTGCTCCTGCCGTTCGCCACCCTAATGTTTATGGTATTGATATGGCCAGCAACAAAGAGTTTGTAGCGCACAATAAAACTACTGAAGAAGTGTGTCAAGCCATTGGCGCAGACAAATTAATTTATCAAGATTTAGACGATCTTATCTGGTGTGTCCAACAAGGTAATAAAAATATCACCGAATTTGATTGCTCTTGCTTTAATGGTGAATATATCACAGGCGATATCGATCAACAGTATCTAGATGGCATTGAAGCTAAGCGTGCAGATTCGGTTAAAGAAAAGAACACAACCAACGAAAGCTCTGATTTGATCAGCAATGGTGTAGAATAGTCCTATTTGCCAATGCAAAAGTCTCATGAAAGATCTCAATTTTGACACTAAAGCCATTCGAGAAGGCTATCGAACAACCGGTGAACAAGAGCATTCTGAAGCAATATTTTTAACTTCGAGTTTTACTTATGACTCAGCCGAACAAGCTGCCAAGCGTTTTTCAAAAGAAGAGCCTGGCAATATTTATGCGCGCTTCACCAATCCAACGGTAGATGCTTTTGAGAGAAAACTGGCCGCTCTAGAAGGGGCAGAAGCTTGCGTTGCTACGTCTTCAGGTATGGCAGCAATCTTTGCCACATTAATGGCTTTATTAAAATCTGGTGATCATATTGTCGCATCACGCAATATGTTTGGCACTTCAATCGTATTGCTTAATACCATTATCTCTAAATTTGAGATTAGCGTTACTTTTGTCGACCTTTCGGATTTGACCGCCTGGCAAGATGCCATTAATAACAACACCAAAATATTCTTACTTGAAACCCCCTCCAACCCTTTGGGACAGGCAGTTGATCTTATAGAACTTGGTAAAATTACAAAAGCCAATAACATTTTATTAGCTGTAGATAATTGTGTTTTAACGCCTGCCTTGCAAAAGCCACTTGAATTAGGTGCCGACATAGTCATTCATTCTGCCACAAAATACATAGATGGCCAAGGTCGTTGTCTTGCTGGCGCCGTACTAGCCACTGAAGAAATTATTGAGCATGTGCATGGATTTGTGCGGACTACTGGACCAAGTTTGAGTGCATTTAACGCATGGATTGTACTTAAAGGGTTAGATACACTTAGTTTAAGAATGAAAGCTCACTCTGCCAATGCACTTAAATTAGCAACCTGGCTCGAGCAACAAGAAAAAGTTAAACATGTGCACTATATAGGCCTTGAATCCCATCCACATCATCAGCTTGCCAGGAAACAACAGTCTGATTTTGGCGGGATTGTTTCTTTTGAAGTTGAGGGTGGTCGTAATGCTGCATTTAGCATTATCAATGCGACTGAAATATTTTCAATTACTGCAAATCTTGGCGATACAAAATCAACCATTACGCACCCCGCAAGCACAACACATGGTCGCCTAACAGATGATGAAAAACAAAATTCTAACATCACAGAAGGGCTTATTAGAATTTCGGTCGGACTGGAAGATGTAGGCGACTTGATAGACGATATAAACAAAGGACTTTGATGTATAATTTCATCAAAAATGACATAAGGTAACTCTATGCAAAATTCATATTCATACGAAGAATTGATTAAATGTGGCAACGGCGAATTATTTGGCCCTGGCAACGCACAATTGCCACAACCGCCTATGCTTATGTTTGATAGAATCACACATATCTCAGATGAGGGTGGTGCACATGGTAAAGGTGAAATTATTGCCGAGCTTGATGTTAATCCAGATTTATGGTTTTTCGGTTGCCACTTTAACAACGACCCAGTGATGCCTGGCTGCTTAGGGCTGGATGCCATGTGGCAGTTAATTGGCTTTCATTTAGGCTGGTTAGGCGGACCAGGGCGTGGACGTGCACTGGGTGGTAGCATTAAATTCACTGGTCAAGTTTTGCCAACTGCCAAAAAAGTGACCTACCGCATTAATCTTAAACGTGTGATTGCGCGTAAGCTATACATGGGTATAGGCGATGCAACGATGGAAGTGGATGGCAAAATTATCTACGAAGCCACAGACCTAAAGGTAGGTCTATTTACTGATACGAGTGCCTTCTGATGAATAGAGTAGTGGTAACCGGAATGGGTATTGTTTCTAGCTTAGGCGCAAACTGCGACGAAGTATTAGAATCTTTAAAAACAGCGAAATCTGGCATCAAATTCGATGAAAAATACGCAGAGTTAGGTCTTAGGTCGCATGTCTCTGGACAAGTAGCTGAAGTCGATCCAAGCACAATTATTGATCGAAAAATGATGCGATTTATGGCAGATGCTGCTATTTACAATGCCATTGCATTAGATCAAGCTATCAACCAAGCTGGTCTCAACGAAGAGCAGATATCTAATCCACGTACAGGCTTAATTATGGGGTCAGGTGGCGCTTCAAACCAAAACGTGGTTGAAGCAGCAGACATTTTAAGAGAAAAAGGTATTAAACGTGTAGGACCTTACCGAGTTCCGCGCACAATGGGTTCAACAACATCGGCTTGTCTTTCAACCATGTTTAAAATTAAAGGCATCAACTATTCAATTAGCTCCGCCTGTTCAACTTCTGCACACTGTATCGGTAATGCTATGGAGCAAATCCAACTAGGCAAACAAGATGTGGTATTTGCGGGCGGTGGCGAAGAGTTAGATTGGTCGCTTACAATGTTGTTTGATGCGATGGGTGCGCTTTCAAGCAAATATAATGAAACACCTGATAAGGCATCTCGTGCTTATGATGCTGATCGTGATGGCTTTGTTATCTCTGGTGGTGGAGGTGCTTTGGTATTAGAATCACTAGAACATGCGCAAGCCCGTGGCGCTACTATACTGGCTGAGCTCACGGGTTATGGTGCAACCTCTGATGGCTACGATATGGTTGCACCATCCGGCGAAGGCGCAAAGCGCTGCATGGAGCTTGCCATCTCTACTGTGAACGGCCCAATTGACTATATCAATGCACACGGCACATCAACTCCTGTCGGTGATGTAAAAGAACTGGGCGCCATCAAAGAAGTCTTTGGCGATAATATTCCAAATGTAGGGTCAACCAAATCTCTATCAGGTCATGCATTGGGCGCAGCAGGTGTTAATGAAGCAATCTATTCACTACTGATGCTAGAAAATAATTTTATGGCTGAATCTGTCAATATTGAAAACCTTGACGAGGCTGCCAAAGGTGTGCCGATTGTTCGCTCAACTACCATTCAATCGATTAATCGAGTCATGTCGAATAGTTTCGGATTCGGCGGTACAAACGCTTGCTTGGTATTTGAAAAATTTAAAGCCTAGCTTAAAAAAACACTTTAAAAAAAGGCCGCTAATTAAAGCGGCCTTTTTAACACCTAAACTAAAAGCCAACATTAAGGCCTTGTATCAATCTCTTGCTTTTCTTTCTCTGAAGGCAGCATGTCTTCTTTGGTGATCCCCATGGCAAGAATCACTGAGCTTGCCACATAAACAGAAGAGTAAGTACCAATCAAAACACCAATTAATAATGCCATGGCAAAGCCGTGAATAATTTCACCACCTAAAAAGAATAAAGCCAACAACACTAGTAACGTTGTTAGTGAGGTCATAATAGTTCTCGATAGGGTTTGATTAAGCGCACCATTAATAATTTTGGCTGGATCAACGTGGCGTGTTGATAAAAAATTTTCTCGAATTCGATCAAACACAACAATCGTATCATTAAGAGAATAACCAATCACTGCAAGAATAGCCGCCAATACGGTTAAATCAAATTCAAATTCAAATAAAGAGAAAAAGCCTAAAGTGATAATAACATCATGAATTAAGGCTGAAATAGAGCCCAGTGCAAAACGATATTCAAAGCGAAATGCCACATAAATCAAAATACCGATCAATGCGTATAGCATCGCTAACCCCCCGTCATTGGTCAGCTCCTCGCCAACCTTAGGACCAACAAACTCAACTCGACGAATATCGACATCATCACCCAAAAGTCTAATAATCTTTGTACTAAGCTTGGCACTTGATATTGTTTGCGGCTCAAGACGAATTAAAATCTCGTTGGTTGAGCCAAAATATTGAACATTGGCACCATTAAAACCAGATTCTGCCAATGTTGTTCGTACTTCAGATAAATCTGCGCTATGCTGATAGCCGACTTCAATCAAAGTTCCGCCAGTAAAATCAATGCCTAACTTAAGCCCATTAATTGTCAACGAAAAAATACTCAGCGCAATCAAAATAGTAGAGAGAATCACAGCGTATATACGCTTTCCAACAAAATCAATCGTTGGAATATTTAAAGCTTTTAGACTCATATCGAAATCTCCTCTAACTTCTTGCCACCATAAATCTTGTTAATAATGGCACGCGAAACAATAATGGCAGTAAACATGGATGTCACAATACCAATAGACAAAGTAATAGCAAAACCTTTAATTGGGCCTGTGCCAAAACTAAACAGAACCAAAGCGGCAATCAGTGTAGTAATGTTTGCATCTGCAATAGTCAGCATTGCCTTGTCATAACCTGCAGCAATGGCTTTTTGAATATTGCTATTTGAGCCTAACTCCTCTTTAATACGCTCGAAAACAAGCACATTCGCATCGACTGCCATACCCACGGTCAGGACAATGCCTGCAATCCCTGGCAAAGTTAATGTCGCTTGTAGTAATGACAAGACAGCTACAATCATAACCAGATTAAGCGTTAGCGCAATATTTGCTACTAGACCAAAAACACGATAGCGCAACGCCATAAAGATCAGCACCAAAATAAAACCAACAATAACACTCATAACACCTTGGGCGATATTGTCAGCGCCCAAGCTTGGGCCAATCGTACGCTCTTCAATAATTTCAATAGGCGCTGAAAGCGAACCTGCTCTTAATAAGAGTGATAAATTTCTCGCTTCACGTGCGCTATCAATACCGGTAATTTGAAATCGTGATGAGAACGTTCCTTGGATGGTTGCCGCGTTAATAATATCCTGTGTCTTTGAGCGATTTTTAACCAATTTACCATTTTCCAATACTGTTTCAACTTTATTTTCAATAAAGACAACAGCCATACGGTGATGCAAATATCGTTTAGTAGTGTCCAGCATGGCTCGCCCACCAGCACTATCTAATGTAATATTTACCATTGGTGCGGCATTCTCTGAGTCGACACCTGAGGCAGCACCCGTAATATTCTCACCCGTTGCAATAACGCGCGTTTTAAGCAATAACGGGCGTCCATCTCTAAAGTAATAAAGCTTGGAGCCGATCGGAGCTCTGCCAGATTGAATGGCAGTTTGTGGATCATTTTTCTCATCAACTAAACGAAATTCTAGTGTCGCCACAGCGCCCAAAATTTCTTTTGCACGCGCCGTATCTTGCACACCTGGAAGCTGTACAACAATACGCTCCAAACCTTGTTGTTGGATAATAGGCTCTGCCACGCCGAGCTCATTAACTCGATTTCTTAATGTAGTGATATTTTGTTTAAGTGCATGACTTTTAGCTTCAGCTAAAGCGCTATCGCTGATACCAATACTTACAAACAAATCATCTTTATGAGCGACATCCAAAACCAATAAATCGCTTAATTCAGATTTGATTAAGCCCAAACCGGAGACCTTTGCCGCTGGCGTCTTAAAGTGCACCAATAATGTGTCACCTTCTTTTTTGATGCTTTTATAGAGTCGTTCTTGTCGCAGTAACGTACGCAACTCGTTATAAGACTTATCAAGCGAACTATTGGCCACCGCCTGCATATCAACTTCTAAAAGAAAATGTACGCCACCACGCAGATCCAAGCCAAGCGACATTGCCTTGCCCCCTAAACTTGACAACCATGATGGAATAGAAGGTGCCAAATTAAGGGCTGTTACATAATTACGACCCATTTTTTGCTTTAAAACTTCCTTGGCACTCAGTTGAGACTTGTTGTCCTCAAACCTTGCCAAAACTCGACGGCCAACTAGTTCGATCGATTTATAACTCAGCTTTTGCTCGTCGAGTATTGTTTTAACTTTATCTAAGTCAGACTCAACAACAGCCGCATCGCCTGCAGCAGAGATTTGCACTGCCAAATCTGAACCAAAAACATTTGGTAGGGCGTATAGCGCTGACAGCAATAAAAAGAATGCGATTAACGTATTCTTAAGTGCAGAAAATTGATTCATAGCAGATTTTGGGTTAATTATATTTTGGCACTACCTTTAGGCAATTTTTGATTAATACCTTGTTTTTGCACCTTAACCACGACATTTTGTGCAATTTCTAACGTGGCAAAAGATTCATCAACAGATTTTACCTTACCAACAACGCCACCATTCGTCACCACTTCGTCACCTTCTTTCAAGGCGCCTAATAAAGTTTTATGTTCTTTTGCGCGTTTTTGCTGAGGCCTGATGAGTAAAAAATACATCAGCACAAACATGATAATCAAAAATGGCAGGCCACCCATTGGATCGCCAGCACCGGCTGCCTCTTCTGCATATGCAGGGGCAATCATTAAATCTAATAAATTCATCTTTTTTTCTCCTATTAATTAATAACTTTCAAACCACCCATGTAGCTTTGCAACACGGCTGGAACTTTAATACTGCCATCAGCTTGCTGATGGTTTTCTAATACAGCGACCAACGTTCGGCCTACAGCAAGCCCAGAACCATTAAGGGTATGTAATAATTCTGACTTATTAGTTTCTTTGTTTTTATATCTGAGTTGTAAACGACGCGCCTGAAAATCTTCAAAACAAGAACAAGAAGAAATTTCTCTATAGGCCTGCTGCCCTGGCAACCACACCTCCAGATCGTAGGTTTTTGCCGCAGAAAACCCTAAATCACCGGCACACAAATTCACCTTACGATAAGGTAACTCTAACGCTTGTAAAATGCCTTCAGCGTCGGCCGTTAAGGTCTCCAGAGCTTGATAAGAATCTTGGGCTTTCACCACTTGCACCAACTCGACTTTTTCAAATTGATGTTGTCGAATTAAACCGCGAGTATCTCGCCCATAAGCACCCGCTTCTGATCTAAAGCTAGGCGTATGGCCTACAAATTTTAACGGTAAATCTTTTTCATTCACCATGCTATCACGCATCATATTAGTGATTGGCACTTCACCCGTTGGAATCAGATAAAGCGTCTTTGCGTCACCCTCTTCTCCATGCAAATGTGTTTTGAATAGGTCTGCTTCAAATTTAGGCAATTGCCCTGTGCCTGTTAATGATTCGGCATTCACCAAATAAGGCACGTAGGCTTCAGTGTAGCCATTCACTTCACTATGCTGATCTAGCATAAACTGTGTGAGTGCACGATGCAGGCGAGCAATTTTTCCAGTCATCACTGAAAAACGCGCGCCTGAAATTTTTGCTGCTGTCTCAAAATCAAGCCCGTGCATTTCGCCCAGGTCAACATGATCTTTTACCTCAAAATCATAAGCACCCGGCACACCCCATTTTGCTACCTCTACATTATCATTCTCAGAATTACCAGAAGGGACTGATTGATGTGGAATGTTAGGCATTGATAAGGCAATGGTATCAATTTTTATTTGAATTTCTTGTAATTCAGACTTAGCACGATCCAATTCATCGCCTAGGTTTGCAACTGCATCTAGCAAAGGCTTGATATCTTCACCGGCCGCTTTTGCCTTGCCAATAGACCTTGATTGTGTATTGCGTGAATTTTGCAGCTCTTGGGTTTTAACCTGATTTTTTTTACGACTATTTTCAAGTTCCGTTAACGCCTTGATATCAAAAGAAAAATTGCGTCTACTAAGTGCCTCTGCGACTGTCTCTAAATCATTTCTTAGTTGCTTTCTACTTAGCATTGTTATATAATGGTTTCCTTATATTGATTTGAAATTCTTGATACAACCTAAATTTCAAATAAAACTTATTACGGAAATTATACTATGTTTAACTCTTTTTCATCTACTGATGCATGCAAACTATTGGCTAAAGGCGCACAACTTGTCGACGTTCGAACAGCTGCGGAATTTTCTCGTGGCGCACTGCCAAACGCAATCAGCCTGCCACTTCAAGGCATCATGAATGCCAACAACGTTATTGATAAAGACAAGGCAATCATCTTGTATTGTTTAAGTGGTGCTCGTTCAGCTACAGCTAAAAATTATCTGACCCAAATGGGTTTTTCAGAAGTGTACGATCTCGGCTCTTTTAAAAATTACAACTGCGAATAATTTCCCTTGATAATTATCAGCAATTACTCCAACATTGCTTGTTAAAATCCTCTTATTCAGAATCAGTAATAACGCTAAATGAGAGTTAAAAGCACCTGGCACAAAACCCAAGTTAAAACCATTGATGATATCGCTGGCGCGTTGGCATTTAACGCTTGGCGTATTACCAAAAACCAACTAACCGATCTCATCAACGAAGCTTATGTGATTGAAAAAGAACAAGTCT
>JAHZJR010000089.1 GCA_022600805.1 Pseudomonadota bacterium | reverse complement strand
GCGACGCCGCCGGCGCCGAGAAGTACTGCCAGAGAGGTGAATCCGTCGGTGCGGGCATGCAGGCCGTCGGCGACGAGGGCGGCTGAGCCGATACGGCGTCCGACGCGGATGCGGTAGATCGCCACAAGTTCATTGCCGATGAATCCGACTAGCCCGGCCGCGGCGACCCAGCCGAGGTGTTCGATGGCAACCGGGTTGAAGAGCCGGTTAACCGATTGGTAGCCCGCGACTGCCGCGGACAGCGCGATCATGGCGATGACGAAGAGGCCGGCGAGTTCGTCGTCGCGGCCGAAGCCGTAGGTGTAGCGCCGTGTTGCGGCCCGGCGGCCGAGCGCGAAGGCAATCCATAGGGGTATGGCGGTGAGGGCGTCCGAGAAGTTGTGAATCGTGTCAGCGAGCAACGCGACCGAGCCCGAGATAGCCACGACGACGATCTGGGCCATCGCTGTGACGCCTAGGGCGACCAGGCTGATCTTCACCGCCCGGATTCCCGCGGCGCTGGATTCCAGCGCATCGTCGATGCTGTCAGAGGCGTCATGGCTGTGTGGAGCGAACACTTCACGTAGTGCGGCTTTGGCCCTGCCGCCCAGCCCCGAGCCAGCATGGCCGTGGTCATGATGAGAGTGGCCGTGGGCGTGTGCGTGCTGGCCAGAATCGTGGGTCATGCGCCCGACCCTTTTGACCCGCGTGAGGCGGCTTGGGACTCCGTGGTGAGGTGCAGTTCTCGAAGGTCCGCGGTGTCACGGTGATGCCCGGGCATGCCGGGGCCGGCGTGCTCGGCATTGAACACTGCATCGGTCACCAGCTGCCCGATGTGATCGTTTTCCAGAGTGTAAAAGATCGTGGTGCCTTCACGGCGAGTACGGACCAACCGGGCCATCCTCAACTTAGCCAAATGTTGTGAGACCGAAGGTGCTGGCTTCCCGATGTGCTCGGCCAGCTCGTTCACCGACATCTCCCGCCCCACCAAAGCCCACAGCACCTGCACGCGGGTGGCCTCGGCCAGCATCCTAAACACCTCGACGACCAGAGCCGTCTGGTCGTCCGGGAGTCGCCGCCGACAACCCCCCGTATCTGCATGCATAAATAGATAATAGAACATGGGGGTTGCGAGGCGTAGTCGACCTCCGAGATCAGTGTCTCTAGAAAATCGAGACACCGGACTGGCGCTCAGTTTCCCAGCCCATTATCCCTGGTCGGAGTGCCTTAGGAGCGTCTCGTTTCCTGTCTCACACAGAGTGTCCCGAATTCGCGGTGTCGGTGGACAAGAGACGGAACGCAGGACCGCCATCGCCATCGGTTACATGTGCATCAAGGAACAGCCCCCGCCTGCGGCCTACATATATCTTCTATCTTCAATGGCTCGATCTACTCAAACCGCCCGATCCGCCTGGGGCGTTACAGACCTCCGATGGGTTTAAGTGTCAAGTGCTCCGGCGCTCGTCGATGTCGGAATGGCCTCCGGGTGGCAGGTGGCGCCGTTCGATATCGGGATACTTCTCGCCGAGAGATGTAGTGAGGAAGTGGTTTGCTGAGTAGCAGCCGAGTGCGTCGTTGTCGGTCACTTCGGCAGTCGGGAGCGTGGTGGGACCGCCTGGGGCAGCGCGGTAAGGCAACGGGTCCATTCAGCTGTCGAGCAGGGGCCCGAATGCGTAATCAGCGAGGGCGATTGCGTCGTTCTGGCCGACGATGAAGCCTTGCAGTTCGGGGTGGTTGTCGAGGTGGGACTGTGCGTGTTGGGGGTCGGTGTGGAAGGTGATGGAGCGGCATACGGTATCGGCGAGGGTTCCGCAGCAGTCGGTGTGGCCGACGACGACGACGGCACTGGCAGGTCGCCATGTCCATTCGTCGCCACGGCGCTGAATATGGATCGGTGCCCCGGTGTCGGGGTCGGCGGAGTCGATGACGCCATCCGTGCCGGTCATCAATGGGATGCCGAGTGCATCGATCGCGCACATCGCTGGCACCGGGGGGTGGTCGGCGAGGTGGACGGTGTGGCTGGTGGGCAGGCCAGAGAAGGGATAGGCGATCTCGATCTGTCCATCGGGTGCGGTGTGCACGAGGTCGGCGCCGGCTAGTTGATGCAACGCGGAGTCGAGGTCGATTTCGAGTGTGGCCGCGGTCGGGCGCAGGTCGTCGCGATGGGCCTGGCCGTGATCGCGGAAGCCGCGCAGCACGGCTCGGTGTACTTCCCGGATCGCTGGCGGGAGCTGCTGGGCGGTGGCGGCGACCGACTGGGGTACCCCGGCGGACTGGTCGGGCATCGCGGGTTTCGTCGGCGTGGAACCGGAATGGACGTGGTCTGGCCCGTGGGCGCGTAATGCGTCGAGAACACGTTGAGGTGTGGGCAGGTCGAGTCGGCATGCATCGCCGATCGGCGCTCCGGCCTCGGGGCGCATGACATCGACGCCGTCGACGAGGACCGTGGGTGAGGGATAACGACCGATGCGCTCGATAATCGGTACGTCGATGTCCAGTGTGGTCAGGCAGTCAGTGATGGTCTGTTTGGCTGCGGCGGCGTTGGGGCATCCCGGCGAGGTGAGTAGTTCGATATGCATGGTGCTTACTCCTGGCCGGTGGAGATTGTTGTGGTGGCGGCGGTTTCGATGTCTTGCTGGATGGGGCAGTCACGCTCGGCGCGGGGCTGATCGCACGTGTCAATCAGGCGAGCGAGCGCATCACGCATGCCCGCGAGCTCGTTCATGCGCAACTGCAGTTCAGCGATCCGCTGGCGGGCCATCGTCCTGGCCTCCTGGCAGGACTCGGGTCCACCCTCGGCTAGCTGCAGCAGGTCCTCGATGTCATCGAGGGTGAATCCGAGTTGTTGAGCGCGTTTGACGAAGCGCACCACCCGCACCGCCTCAGGGGGTTTCGATTGCTACCGGGACCGGGTGTTCGGCATGATCGCCGGCATCGGC
>JAHZJR010000119.1 GCA_022600805.1 Pseudomonadota bacterium | reverse complement strand
TGCGGTAGTGCGGCGATTTGTGCGTCGTTATACCCCGCTTGTATTAATTGCGCGTGGGTCCATTGTCCGTCGGCGGTAACGTATTTAACCTCGACCGCAGGACCCGCAGGACCCGCAGGACCCGCAGGACCCGCAGGACCCGCAGGACCGTTAGCGAACCCGGTAGCTTGCGCCGGTGCCGCAGGACCGCCCGGACTAGCAGGACCGCCACCCGGACCCGCTGTTTGCGGTTGTGCCGGTGCCGCCGTTTGTACGCCTTGTGCCGGGACGTTAGGGTCTATCTGCGCGTTAGCAGGCATAGCACCCTCTTCGGCACCAAATGTAGCGTTAGGGTCCGCCGCAGATTCGGTAACGATTTCGATACCCGCTTGATACAGTTCGAGCATAGACGGATTAATATACATGCCCGCCGTTTGCGTCGATTGATTCGATTTAATCGAAATAACTAAACGACAATAGTCGCCGGTTTTAATCGCCTCTTTTTGCTGTATGACTTGTGTCGGGTCGTACATACCACGGTGATACGATTTAATAGCGAAACCGTTAGACGCGTTTATAACCCAATGACCCGGATAACCTTCACGGTCGCACGGTTTACGCATTTTTTTATTCGGGACTTGGCTATCGCCGTCGGTAATTTTAAAACTAAATGACGGGTGATTATATTCGCCTCCCGCCCATGCCGCGACCGCTTCCGCCCAAATCTTAGCGCCCCATTCCGTTTGGTTCCAGTGTGTTTCGGTACCTTTTTGAATAGCTAGACCGACGTAATACGATACTTGTGGTGTTACGCCGTCCGCTTGCATTTTCGGTAGGTTCGTTTTGTCGTCTTTAACCGGGTGTCCTATCATCGGATGCCCGCCGACTAATCGACCGACCGGGGTAGTTAATTCAATCATGTTTAATTTCCTCTTATTGAGTTTGTTATTTAAAAAATAATTTCGCTTTATTACCGGTGTCCGCTACTAGCTTTAAACCGGTGTTAGGTTTTTCAGAATACGCGTTAATGACGGCGTCGTCAATACCTAATTTTTTAGCTTGCGTCGGTGTTACAACGTCGTCGGGTTTTTTCAATTCAACACCGAGCGCGCTACCGAGTGCAATAACTTCGCTTGCGGGTTTAGTCCATGCTAAACGACCGACACTATTTTCCATTATATAATTAGGAACGATAGAACCGTTTTTTATAACCGCTTTCGTTTGTTCCTTATATCCCGTTTCTAAATACCCTAAACGTTCTATAGCTTTTTGTATTATCGCGAGTTGAACGCCTAGCGATTGTGGGTCGAGTTCTACCGGTACCGGTTGCATAGCCGTTTCTAAGAAACCTAGACCGGAATCCAGTAACGCAGGACAAGCGTGTCGCGCTTGACAGTCGCGGCAATGTTTACCCGTGCGGATAGTTGCGTTAGGACCTAAAGCGATAGCGGCGTTATCGTGTAACGTTTGAAAGCGTGGTATTAAATCGGCTAACGTCGTGACCCATTCCCGAACAATTCCGCCACGGTGAAACGCTCGCGGTTGAACTATTCGAATGTGGATAGTTACCGCCGCCGGGTCCCAATTTTTTATATTCGGTAAGAGTTTAACAATACCGTTTATATAATTAATTGTTTGCCAGTTTTCAAACGCCTCTACGGGTAAATGTCCGAACTTATAATCCCACACGAACAAATGAGCGTCGCGATTATCGTATAAAAAAGCGTCCGTCGTCCCGAACGAATGTTCGTTTATGTCGGGCATGATTAAACGTTTTTCGACACCGTAACCGGGTCCGCCAAAAATAGCACGGTCCCGCATAACGTCGCCGACGTCGTCCGCATAAAGTTTAGCGCCGTCGTACATTTCCTCGGTAAAAATAATACCGTTAGCCGCTTGCCGTCCGACGAACTTATCGGCGGTGCGAACGGTTGGTCCTGTACAATGGTCGTTAATTAAGTACGCGCCTATTTCATGCGACGCGGTACCTTCTTTAGCGTCTTCGCTATCTTCGGTTTCGGGGTATTGTTGCGACATGGAAACCCACCCGGTACAACCACCGGGCGCGCCCCATATACTAGCCGAAGACGGCGGAATTATAGAATGTTCGTTCATTAAGCCGGGAACAATTCAGCTTTAACCGCGTCGATTTTATCAGGTCGAGCCGCTAACAAAGTTAACGAGGCGATACCATGTTTAGAACATGCCGCAACGATATCAGCGTCGCTAATAGTATTAGCCGCTAACGCCGGTGTTACGAGTTGCATTAATTCCGGGAACGTTGTTACGGTGGTTGCGGCAGTTTGCTCAGCAATCGGTAGCGCGTCGATTTGTTCGTCGGTGTATAGCGAGGCTTTTAATTGCTCGCGTGTCCATTCACCGTCGGAAGTAACGTATTTAACATCGGCGGCAGGACCGGCAGGACCGGCAGGACCGGCAGGACCGGCAGGACCGGCAGGACCGGCAGGCGACGCAGGTTTCGCGGTGTTAATGTCGGTAACGTTATCGGGCGCGGCGGTAGTTGTTTCCGTCGTAGCAGGGGCACCCATAGCGGCGCGTAATTCTGCTTTAACAGTTTCGACTAAACCTTTATCGACACCCTTTTTAAGTTTCCATGTATTACCGCGTTTAAGTTTTAACTTACTTGCCGCGTGGATACGTGCGTCCCACGGTAAACCCTCGTCGTCGAGGTCGATAATTTCGGTGGTATGTTCGTCGTCGGCGTTATCGTCTACACCGTCACCGCCGAACGCGTCCGCCGCTGTTTGAGTTGTGGTGTCAAGTATTGCTTCGTCAATGTTAGATTTAATACGCCCGGTGTGTTTTTCTAAAACTTCGGACGGTAACGACATTGCTTGTTGTGATGTTAACTCGGTGTTACTAAACACGTCTATAGATTCACCGTTAGGACCGAAAGGATACGAGCCTAAATGTTCCGGGTATTCGGTTTCGTCGGTTGTTTCAGCACCGGCACCGATATTTTTTTCGATTTGGTCCGCCATACCGTTTAGTATTAGCGATAAGTTACGTAACTCTACCGGGGTAGTAGCTACACTAAATTTTAGTTTTGTCATTGTAATTTTTTCCTCTATTGGTTATTGACGTTACGAACTATAACCGCTATTATTCATTCCGTCAACAACAAATATAAAAATAATAACTATGATTCTATCGCCGTCGCAAGGAAAATTAAAAACTGATATCTATAACGCGTGGGACGACGGGTATAAAAACGTACTCGGTGTGTCGCCGACCGGTTCCGGTAAAACGGTTATATTTTCCGATGTATTAAAAGACCATACCGGGTCGAGTTGTGCCGTTGCACATCGACAAGAATTAGTAACACAAATATCGTTAGCGTTAGCACGTGACGATGTACCACATAGAATAATAGGACCGAACAACGTAGTTAAACTAGCGGTTAATATCCACATGGCAGAATGTGGGACGTCGTACTATAACCCGTCGGCACCTTGCGCCGTTGCCGGTGTCGATACGTTAATCCGTCGTAAAGATAATTTAGCTAATTGGTTAAACAGTGTAACGAAATGGGTACAGGACGAAGCGCACCACGTTTTATTAAATAACAAATGGGGTAAAGCGGTCGACATGTTTCCGAACGCTATCGGGTTAGGTGTAACAGCTACACCGGACCGCGCCGACGGTTACGGACTAGGTCGACATGCGGACGGCGTATTCGACGTTATGGTCGAAGGTCCGCAAATGCGCGAGTTAATCGACACGGGTTATTTAACCGACTATCGAGTATTCGCGCCGCCGTCCGATTTAGATTTAACTAACGTTAACGTTACGAAGTCCGGGGAGTTTAGTAAAGAACCATTAAAAGTGGCGGTAAATAAATCGCATGTAGTCGGCGACGTCGTAAAACATTATTTACGAATCGCACCGGGTAAACTCGGTATTACTTTCGTCGATAGTGTGGATACTGCTAAACAGGTAGCCGCAGAATTTAACCGCGCCGGGGTGCCCGCCGAAGTTGTTAGCGCTAAAACATCGGACGCCGACCGCGTAAAAATATTACGCAAATTTAAAGCGCGTGAATTAATGCAATTAGTTAACGTCGATTTATTCGGCGAGGGTTTCGACCTCCCGGCTATCGAAGTCGTTAGCATGGCACGACCTACACAAAGTTACGCGTTATACGTTCAACAATTCGGACGCGCGCTTCGTTTAATGTTAGGCGATATTACACGCGCCGTATGGGACACGTATACAGATTTACAACGCCGGTTAGCAATCGCCGCAAGTATAAAACCACACGCTATAATTATCGACCATGTCGGTAACGTTGCGCGTCATGGTCTACCGGACCGTCCGCGTATATGGACGTTAGACCGTCGCGAGCGTACCGGTAAAAATAAAGCTAACGACGATATCCCTACGACGACTTGTCTAAACCCTGAATGTTTAAGCGTGTACGAACGGTTAACGAACGTTTGCCCGTACTGTGGATATACGAACCCACCGGCGGCGCGTTCCGGTCCTGAATTTGTCGACGGTGATTTAACCGAACTAGACGCGGCGACCCTTGCCGAAATGCGCGGGGAAGTTGCCCGCGTCGATATGTCGGTCGACGAAGCGCGCGCGGATATGTTAGCGCGGTTCGTTCCGAAAATAGCATTAACACCCGGTATTAAACGACATGTCGCCCGGCAGGAAATACAAGCCGCGTTACGGTCGTCTATCGAATGGTGGGCGGGATATCAACGCGCGCTAGGTCGTAGCGATAGCGAGTCGTATAGACGGTTCTATTTTAAATTTGGTATCGACGTATTAAGCGCTACGGCGTTAAACGTTAAAGAGGCGGAAATATTAGCCGAGAAAGTAAACGAAGAACTAGCGAGGTTAGCGGCATGAGAAACGATTTTATAAAACGTTTAATAGTAAACCGTATTAAAGTTAAAATCTTAGTCGGCGAACATAAGAATAAAATAGCACATGTAACGGGAGGCGATACAAAATATATTAATGTTACGCCTATTAACGAAGACCCTTTACAATCGTTACAATTTAAACACAACGAGGTTAAGGAACAATGAACCTTAACGAATGGGCTATTAAATGGGGCGTACCTTTCGAAGCGGTCGAAGACTTGCGCCGGGAGTTCGGAACGATTAACACCGACCCGCCACCGGTAGAAAACGACGGAAGCGAACAACGTATACAATCGGCGATACGGTTAGAGGCGTCGGAAGCAGGCGCCCGGTTGTGGCGTAATAACGTCGGCGCGACAACGACCGAAGACGGCGCATTTTTACGCTATGGACTAGCGAACGATTCGAAAAAATTAAACGACATAATAAAATCGTCGGACCTAATCGGCATACGCCCGGTAACGATTACCTCGCAACATGTCGGTGGTGTGTTCGGTCAATTTATCGCGCGGGAGGTTAAGCGCGAGGGATGGACCTACACCGGTAACAAACGGGAACTAGCACAATTACGATTTTTAGAATTAGTTAACGCGTTAGGCGGGGACGCGGCGTTCGCTAATACGGTGGGTACGATATGAAATTTATAGACGAATTAGCTATAACATTAGGAATTACTTTTTTAACTTACGGATTAAACTTAAATATCGCCGTTGGTATCGGTAGTGTTTTACTAATACTCGGAATAATAAACAGGGTAACAAAATAATTTTATATTGACGGTATAAACAATAACCGTTACTATCGACAAAACTATAACGAGAATAATAATTATGAAATCACATATAACAAACATTGCGCTAGACATGATACATAGCAACGGTTTAATAAATCTATCGCGTTTAGAACTATGCGAGCGCGCCGGTATCGCGGACGGTTCGTTCCCTTATCACATGGGTTGTACGTTTACCGAATTCGTTAGCAAGTTGCGCCCGCAGGTCGAAGACCAAACTATACACAAGGTCGTTAAACTTCGTGTCGACCCGGCGTTACGTAAAGACCATATTTTAGATTGCGCTATCGTGGTTGCTATGGATAAAGGTTACAACAAAGTTACACGCGACGAGGTCGCCGAAGCCGCAGGCGTTAGCATGGGTTTAATTACTCACTACTTCGAAACGATGAACCAACTAAAACGCGATATTATGCGCGCCGCCGTTAAACGTGGTATACCTGAAATCGTCGCGCAAGGTTTAGTAAATAAAGACCGACACGCATTAAAAGCGTCGAAGGAACTAAAGACAAAAGCCGCTAATATAATCGCTAACTATTAATCGGGAGTTACTATGTTGCAACTACCCGACGCGTTAGCGCCGTTAAATAATTACCGTCAATTTATTTTATGGACCACCGTAGAACGTGACGGCAAATTAATAAAACTACCGGTTAACTACCAAACCGCCGCCGTCACCGACGCACACGACGCGCAAGCGTGGACCGATGCAGAAACCGCTATAAACGCCGCGCGATTGTTCGGCGATAATTACGGCGTCGGTTTCGTATTCACTGTTAACGACCCTTTCTATTTTATCGATATCGATAAATGTAGTAACAACGCGGGCGGGTGGTCCGATACCGCTAACGTCGTTATGTCATATTTCCCGGACGCCGCCGTCGAGGTATCGCAATCCGGGACCGGGTTACATATATTCGGTACATATACGACCATGCCCGACCACGCGTGTAAAAATATTCCGCTCGGTTTAGAGTTCTATACCGAAGGTCGTTTCGTTGCGTTAACCGGTACGAATATAATCGGACATGCCAGTACAAACGGCGACCAATATTTACAATCGTTTATTAATAACTATATGGCGCCCCGTGTTGTCGTTACACCGGAAACATGGACCACGGCACCCGTCGCAGGTTGTAACCCGTTAGACGACGAGGCGTTAATTAAAAAGGCGTTAGGTAGCAAGTCCGCCGCCGGTGCGTTCGGTGTACGTGCGACGTTCCGTAATCTATGGGAACGTGACGTCGAAGCGTTAGCCGCCGTATGGGAACCGGACGCAAGCGATACGGGCGAGTTTGACGAGTCGTCCGCAGACATGGCACTCGCGCAACATTTAGCATTTTGGACCGGTAAGAATTGCGAAGCGATAGAGCGGTTAATGTGGTTATCCGGGTTAACCCGCGACAAGTGGACCAAACATAAAAATTATTTACGCGGTACGATTATGCGCGCGGTTAGTTTACAACCGGACGACAATACGTATAAAGGCGCGCCACCGAAAGTATCGTTAGAAAAAGCCGCACCCGTACAACGTGAAAACATCGAACCGGGTTTACTATCCGGGTTTAGATATCTAGCAGGTCCGCAACAAATCGAACATTTTAAAGGTTGTGTATACGTACAGGATTTACACCGGGTATTTACTCCCCGTGGTGCGTTCCTGAAACCGGACCAATTTAACGCCACGTACGGCGGCTATGTTTTTGCGTTAGATGATACTAACCGAAAGGAAACTAAAAAAGCATGGGAGGCGTTTACCGAATCGCAGGTCGTCGAATATAAGCAGGCGGAAACGACGTGTTTTAACCCGCAGTTACCGACCGGGGCATTTACAACGTACGACGATAAGGTCGCCGTTAATATCTATGTCCCTACTAACACGCCACGCGTCGCAGGCGACCCGACACGGTTTTTAAATCATCTAGCGAAGGTTTTACCCGACGAGGGCGACCGGGCTATTATACTCGCTTACATGGCGGCATGTATTCAACATAAAGGCGTTAAATTTCAATGGGCGCCGTTATTACAAGGTATGGAGGGTAACGGTAAAACATTGTTTACCCGGTGCGTAGCGTTTGCAATCGGCGAACGGTTTACCCACATGCCACCGGCGGAACAACTCGCGGAAAAATATAACGAGTGGTTATACGGTACGTTATTTATCGGCGTCGAGGATATCTACGTCCCGGACCATAAGTTAAACGTAATCGAAGTTTTAAAACCGATGATAACGAACGACCGACACGCTATTCGTGCTATGGGCGTCGCTCAAGTTATGCGTTCGATATGTTGTAATTTTATGTTTAACTCGAATCATAAAGACGCGGTCCGTAAAACACGCCGGGACCGTCGGTTCGCTATATTCTATACAGCACAACAAAACGACGGCGATTTAGAACGTGACGGCATGGGCGGGGATTATTTCCCGGACTTGTATAAATGGTTAAAGAACGAGGACGGTTACGCGATTGTGGCTAACTACCTCGAAACGTATCAGATACCCGACGAGTTAAACCCGGCTACATCATGTCACCGCGCGCCGCCTACGTCGAGTACGGACGAAGTAATCGAAGCGTCCCTCGGTGGTATCGAACAAGAGATATTAGAAGCAATCGAACAAGGTCGCCCCGGTTTCGCCGGTGGTTGGATATCGTCGACGGCATTAGAAGTATTGCTCGATAACTTACACGCTACCCGGTCAATGCCACAAAATAAACGTAAGCAAATGTTAAACGACATGGGTTATTACTGGCACCCGAATTTAAAAAACGGTCGTGTTAATAATCATATTATGATGGACAACGGGAAGCCGAAACTATACGTTAAAAAAGGACACATAGCGTTAAACCTCAAAACATGCGCGGAAATCTCTAAAGCGTATCAAGACGCGCAAGGCGGGCAAGCAATACAGGGTAGTAACGCCGCCGCTAACGCATTCGGAAAAGAAACATAAAAAACGGTTGACATTCGTTAGCCCCTAACATATACTTAACCCATATCGAAAAGCGCCAACCGCGAGGGGCGCCCCTGCGCGTGTATAAAAAATAAATTAAATTAATTTCGGTTTAGGGGTTGACAACCGTTAGCCCCTAACATATACTTGTAATCACTGGAACAACGAACACAACTAACGAGGTTAAAAACATGTCAAAAGCTACTCACATCGGGACTTGCCAATGTTGCGGAAACGCTCAAAAACTACCTAACGGCAAATTATCTAAACACGGTTACACCGTCGATTACGGTTTCTTTAACGGTACATGTAGCGGCGCGGGTCAACTCCCTTTCGAACAATCTAAAGATATTATCGAATCGCTTATTAATACTACACAAAAGAAAGTAGACGAACTACTCGCCGACGCTGAAAAATGGGAAAACACTAACACCGGTCCCGCGTGGCGTTACACTTTCATTCCTGCATCATGGGAAAACGGTCGTAAATCTAGTCGTAAATGGGAACAAATCGAGATTATTAGTTCGAAACGCGATTTTAGCGATTACGAGTTTTTCGCGTGGATAGATAACCCTAAAGGCGTACGCGGTGTAACTCCCGGCGATTACTCTATAGAAACATTAGAAGACACTATACAACACGAAAATAAAAAATACGCCGCTAGTCTTCGCAAACGTGCCGCGCAAGGTACACAATATATCGAATGGCAAAAAGACCGTATTAAAAATTGGAAACCTACAGAATTAACACCAATTAAATAAAATTAATTTACCGTTAGGGGTTGACAACCGTTAGCCCCTAACGTATACTTGTAATCACTGGAACAACGAACGCAACTAACGAGGGTAAGAAAATGAAAGTATTAAACGACTACCGTAAATTTAAACACGGTTATGAACTGGAAACCGACAAAGGCGACCTAGACGTATACGCTAACAACCGGGCGCAAGCGCGTCGATTCGCAGAAAAAGCCGGTTATGTAGTTTACTCGGTTAATTTTACAGGTTAAAAAAATATGGTCCCTACGGGGACCGGGAGTTTTAAAAATGACATTAACAGAATTAGCATACATCAACCAATTAAAAAAAGTTAGCGACGCTACTAAACGCGCTACCACCCCGGACCGTATCGATACCGCTAACGGTGTGGTTACGATGGGTTACGAACATGCGGGCAGGTCGCCGCACTACGAATTTTTAAACAACGGGTTCGACGTAAAATTTATTTAAATTAATTTACCGTTAGGGGTTGACAACCGTTAGCCCCTAACATATTATACTAACCGTACACAACATAAACAACACAACAAAACGAGGGTAAAATTATGAACGGATTAATGTTACATTGCGGCGCCGACGCTATCGGCAGAAACGAACTTACTAACGTAATGCCTCCCGAAGCAATGGGCGCGCATCATAACCCGGTACCGTATATCGATTACGTTAACGAGGTTAGCCACAACCTAGACGACCACGGTTACGCTATACATAACGAATCGTTCGGCGTACATGCGGACGGCGGTAGTTTTTTCGGTCTAATGGAAATCAAACCGAAAGTATTAGAGGGTGAATACTTGAAAGCGGACAACGACGACGACTTCGGTTTAATGGTCGGTTTACGCGGTTCGTATAATCAAAGTATCGCGCGTGGTCTAGCTATCGGGTCCCGTGTGTTCGTATGCGATAACCTAGCGTTTAGCGGCGAGGTTACTATTAACACCCGTCAAACTACGCACATAGCGCGACGCCTGCCACGTATGATTAACGGCGCTATGGGTCAATTACTCGACCTATCGGAAAAGCAGGAACAACGCTTCGACCGTTATAAAGACATGGAATTTAAACCGCGTTGGGGCGACGCCGCTATCGTAGAGTGTGTACGACGTAAGGTTATTACACCTACTCAGGTTAACCGCGTTGTACAGGAATGGGACCAACCTACACACGACGAACACGCGGAACACGGGCATAGCTTATGGCGCTTCCATAACGCCGTAACCGAAGCGATTAAACCCGTTAACGGTCGTGCCGGTGTGGTTAACAATCAAAACCGCACCATTAAGCTAACTAGCTTTTTAGACGAAGTAGCGGGGTTCTAAATTAATTTAAATTATTTTACCGTTAGGGGTTGACGTTAGCCCCTAACGCGTATATAATCTCTTTAACAGTTAAGCAAATGAACTTTTAAAGAGGTAGGAAAAATGGGAATTATCGAAATAGCAATTATGATTACAACCGCTACAGCGGTAATCGCATTTTTTATTAAAGAGGCGCGCAAACCATTAGCACCACGCCGCAACATTTTCGAGAGGGTTTAAAATTATGAAATTAAACAAAGCAAAAGAGATATTGGAAAGCGGTAAAGGTTTGTTATGCGTCGTTTCACCGAGTCACAACAGCGAACACCATAACGAAACCTGTACTATTAATCGGATTAATAACGGATGGGTAGAAATTAACGTTAATTGTAATCGTATCAATGTTAGGGCAAAAGACATCGAAACGTTAGACGTTGCTCGTAGTTTTAATTGGAGGTAAAACAATGGGACACTTTACACGTACAGAATGGGAAATAATCCTACACCGGTTAGAAGTCGACGACGCTATTATCGAGGTCCTAACCGACGCGGACTTCCCGGTATTCGGACCGGTGGCGTTAGAGGACGCTATCTACATGTTGAAACTAAACGGACACGCTCGCGGAATATTCAACGACGCGGAAATGGTCGTACTTCGCGAATGCTGCGAGGGGTCTACATGGTTCGCAGGACAAGACGACGCGGTCGCTACGGGCGAAATAACACGCGGGCAAGCGTTGGCATACCATAAAGCCGCGCATAGCTTAGAAGCGAAACTAAACGTTACTATACCGAGGGCGTAAATAATTTAAATTAATTTCGTTTTAGGGGTTGACGTTAGCCCCTAACAGTGTATAATTCTAATCACTGGAACAACGAACGCAACTAACGAGGGTAACAACATGGCAAATGCAACATTTAAACAAGGCGACAAACTGGCAACATCATCTATCTGCGATAGCGAATGTATTTTCGAAGCGGAAGTTTTAAAACGTACTAAATGTACCGTTACTATCCGCCAACGTGGTTACGACGACAAACGCTGTAACGTTGTACACGACGACGAAGGTAACGAAATGATTTACCCACATGGTCGTTATTCAATGTGTACGATTTACCGCGCTAACCGCGACGTACAATAACAACAACCGGGACGTCCCTACGGGGGCGGGGAGTTTAAGAAAATGATATTAACACTAGCGAACACACCGAAAAACCGTAAAAAGTTTTTTATTGAAAACAATAAAGCGACGTTACGTAATTTCGACGACGCATGTAACGACATAGACCAACGTATATTATGCGCGCCTTTCGGCGGTAACGATAGCGTCGTATTAATGTCGAACTTTATGTCTAACCGGGTAACGTTTAAAAACGGGGAGTTAATTACAAATGTTTAACTATAACGACGGCGGACGTAGGGACGCAGGGTTTAAAGGCGACACCGGCGATTGTGGTGTCCGTGCGATAGCAATAGCGACCGGGATACCATACCGGGAAGTATACGACCGCATGGCGGAACACTGTAAAAACGAACGACCTAGCAAACGCCGTCGGGGTAAATCACACCCACGGACCGGGATACATAACCATACGTTTAAATCGTTTATGGGAACGTTAGACGGTTGGGAATGGGTCGCTACTATGGGTATCGGTACAGGTTGTACAGTCCACGCTAAAGCCGACGAACTACCGGCGGGGCGGTTGGTATTGAACGTATCTAAACATTATACCGCTATGATTGACGGCGTTATTAACGATACGTACGATTGTAGCCGGGACGGTACCCGGTGCGTGTACGGGTATTGGAAATTAATTTAAAATAAATCGTCGTTAGGGGTTGACATACGTTAGCCCCTAACATATACTTGTAATCACTGGAACAACGAACCGAGATTACGAACATGAAAAACGTTAAAACAATGACTAAATTACAGTTAATTAATTGGGGTATGAAAACCCGCGCTAGTATATCTAGTTACTGTAATAAAAATTTCGGTATGAATCGTATGCAATCTAGCAGGGCATACGACCTAATCGACCGCTACACCGAATTAAAAAACGAAATGCAGGACCGAGGGTATTGGGAACAATTTTGTAATATCTGCGGTTCGCACAACGAACATAACGCATACGATTTATTCGCATAACTAACGAGGGTAAGAAAATGAGCAATGATTTAGAAAAAATGATTAAAAAAGCCGACCATATCGAGCGTGTATCTAGCGACGAGTATGTTATTACCGTCGTAGACGCGCGAGGTGTCGAAACGAAAGCAACCGTTAAAAAATACCTTTCCGGTTTTACTTGTCAATGGTCCATGACTGTTAACGGTACCGCATGGGTTTATAACGGTGATATCGACACGAACGTTAAAAAAGCGTTTATGTATATGCAGGACAAAGCGTTCGAATTTAGCGAAGACGCCCGCGACGCAAACCGCGAAAACATTAAATCGTTTTTCGCAAATCTTTAAACAACAATAGCCCCTACGGGGGCGGGGAGTAATAGCAATGCCAAGAGTACACCATGTAAAAAAAGCACGTAAGGATAACCCGGTATGTAAAAAGGGCGAGTCTTATTATTGGGCGTCGTTTAAAACCGGTCCGCGTAGTAGCACTAAACGTTATTGGTTAACACGTCCGAAACAATCGCAGTTAACGCTATCGAAAATGTCCGGGGTGTATGCCGCAGACGAAGCAATCGACGAAACGATTAGAGCGGACATGACCGGCGAGGATATTAGTAGCGCTATACAGGACGTTATTACCAGTGTCGAGGAAGTACGCGACGAGTATCAAGAGAGTTACGATAACATGCAGGACGCATTCCCTAGCGGTTGCCCGACTATGGAGGAAATCGAAGAAAAGGTCGATACGCTCGACGGTTGGATTAGCGAACTAGAAAACGCCGCAAACGACGCGGACGCGCTCGACGACGCACCGGACCCGGAAGACTTCGACGACGGTATGGAAGACGCCGAATATTACGAAGCGGTCGAAACGCACGAAAAAGCTAAACAGGACGTTATCGATAATATCGAACGGTGTCCGCTATGAGTCCGATAACAACTATTAACGGTTGCGATTTGTGGTTTAGTGAAGACGACGACGCGCAAGGGGATGGCGGTTATTACTGGCAGGACCCGGACTTCGTAACAAGTGATGTTAGCTACCACACGAAGGACAACGCTATCGAAGCAATGGACGCAGGGGAAGTAACATTTACTAACTAACCGGGGAATAATCCCCATAACACAACGAGGGTAATAAAATGAAATATACAGTATGGTACAAAACCGAATTAGGTCCGGGCATGTGGAAGGTACACGGCGAAGACCTAGACGACGAAACCGCAGGCTATCAAGCTATGCAACTATTAAAAGACGGTAAGGCTGTCGAGGTACGTATCGGGATACAGTAACAAGCGTTAGGGGTTGACATGCGTTAGCCCCTTAACGTACACTAACCGGGGAATAATCCCCATAACTTAAAATAGGGTAACAACATGAAAAAAGCAATATTAGCAATAGCATTATTAACCATTAGTACAGCGTCTATCGCGGACGGGTTCCGATGGTTACACACTACCCCGGAACTACTCGTTAGTGTCGGCGGTTCTATCGGTGAAACCGACAAAGCGGTTAACGTCAAATTTACGGTACAGGAAAAACTATGTTATTCCGCTTTATACGTTTGCGTCAATCCGTCGGTAATGTGGTTAGTAACCGAGGAAACAACGACGACCGATTTTAGCGATACGATTAATATCGGTGCCGGTGTCGACCTTAAATATAAAATTCCGAAAGGTAGTAACAACGCTATGTATGTCGAAGCGGGTCCGTATGGTTTCGTTAAAGACACCGCAGACGGCGACCGTATGACGTTACATGTCGGTACGGGTATCGAATACCGTCGCGTAACGGTGTCGGTCGATTCGTACGGCACGGGCGATAATCTCTACATGCTAAACGTAGGGTATCGCTTATAATGGCTAAAACGTATTGTCGTTTAGATAACGGGGACGTCGTAAGATATAGCGCGGCGTTTCCGTTAGACAGTACGAAGGAAATATCGGACGCGTTGTATTTTTTGGGCGTCGGTGTTATATGCAGGGTAGCCGGTCGACCTTATAACGGACCACAACGATTAAAATTTTACATAACTAGGTATAAATATCATGGCAACAAAAAACAAAAAAGAAACTAAAGCAATGACCGGCGCCGAACGCGTCGCACGTAGCGTTAAACGTCGTAAGGACGTTGGACTAATTCAAGCGAAAGTATGGGTACACCCGGACGAAGCCGACGCGGTTCGTAACTATGCGGGTAAGAAACCGCAAACGAAAGCGGCGTTAGCTTCGTTGTAAACATGGAAACCGCTTTTATATTAATCGCCGCCGTGTGGATATGGCACGACGAAATAAAACAGTTTCTAATTGATATAATTAAAGAATCACGAAAATAGGGTACAAAATGAAAAGACATTATAAAAATTGGAATCCGAATTCGGCGTCGTTGGACCTTGTCGCTACTGCTAACGATATTATCGACGAGTACGCCGCCGCCGGGTACGTCCTAACGTTACGACAACTGTATTACCAATTCGTAGCGCGCGGGCTTATCGAAAACACCGAACGCAGTTATAAAAATTTGGGGTCCATAATCACACGGGCGCGTATGGCGGGTTACGTATCATGGGAAGCAATCGAAGACCGTAACCGCGAACATAATACATTCTGGACCGACGAGGATATAACGAACCCGGTACAGGCGTTGCCGCATTATATCCGTTTCGACCAATGGGCGCGACAAGACACGTACGTCGAAGTATGGGTCGAAAAAGAAGCGTTAGGCAATGTTATCGAACGCGCATGTAAACCGCTCATGGTGCCGCACATGGCATGTAAGGGATATCTATCAGCGTCCGAAGCGTGGCGCGCCGGTATGCGGTTCGAAGACAAATTAAACGAGGGTAAAAACTGCGTACTAATTCATTTAGGCGACCATGACCCTAGCGGTATAGACATGACGCGCGACAATGCCGACCGGTTAGATTTGTTTGCCGGGCAAGGTGTCGACGTACAACGTATAGCGTTAAACATGGACCAAGTCCGCCAATACGGACCACCTGTTAACCCGACTAAACTAAAAGACAGTCGCGCTAAAGAATATATCAAGCGTTACGGTAAATCGTCGTGGGAACTCGACGCACTCGAACCGGCGGTACTCGAATCGCTCATAACCGACACGGTCGAACAATATATCGACCCGGATATATGGGACGAGGTTAGCGAGCAGGAACGCGAAGTAAAAGCGCAACTAACCGCCGTGTATGATAATTGGGACGAAATTACGGACCTGTTAAATAATTTAGAGGGTTAAAAACAATGGTAAAACGTAAACATATTAAATTCGACCAAATACGAAACGACGACGTTACAACACGACAAATTAACGTACATCGTGAGGGGTTCGAACCACCGTCGAAAAATTGGATAATGTTCGATTGTCCGTTCTGTACGTGTGAGGTTAAAGCGTATGTATGGTCGATATGTGGCGGGGGTAAACGGTGTCAAAACTGTGGCGCTTTGTTCGGCGGTAGCGGCAACGGTTATCAATTTACAGAGTTAATAAAATAAATCATCGTTAGGGGTTGACATACGTTAGCCCCTAACATATACTTGTAATCAGTCAATAACGAACCGAGTATAAAATTATGAAAAACGACAACATTATCGAAGTTATAGCCGACGCAGTAATCACGACTCGCGATTTTTGCGGCAATGAAACCGAAGCAATGCTCGACACCGCGTTCGACATGGGTGTACGGTTAACTGCTAAAGGTCGCCGCGCGGTTATGGCGGTTGTTAATAATAAATGGGCGGACTTTCAAAAAGCCGCCGGGGTTGTTCGTCCGATTGATTGTTACGAACGTATTACCGTTAACAAAAACATTAATAGCGGGGTTTAACAAATGAGTAATACATTATTTAACAATTTATCACCGTCCGATTTAGAACGGGTACGTAATTGTCCGTCGGGTGTGCCGTCGATGATTGATAGAATTAACGAAGCGAACGACAAACGCGAGGAAATATTACTCGCAGTAATGGCGGCGGGTGTACCGACTAACTGTATTGAGTTAATACCGCCACATTTGGAAAACCGTTTCGATTTTTTTAACTATAATCTAAATTTAGGTTTTATATTTATTAGAGGCATATAACACAATGTTAATCGTAGCTAGAAAAGGGTTAGGCGACGCAATGCGCGAAGCCCGTAACCGCACTATAACGCGTTGTATATTACGTAGGGGTGTTTGGATTGTCTACGCAATGTAGAGCGTTTCGCGACCGTACAGGCGCGTACACTTGTAACCGTTGTGGTTATCAGTGGGACGCCGACGACGACGCGCCGAACTGTAAAACATGGCAGACGATTAAAACGGAAAAGAAACAACGTAAGCGCGCCGAACGTCAAGCGATACGACGACACGGTAACGAGATATTAAAACAAATAAGAGAGGATTTAGAAAAATGACAATTAACGATAGAGATTACGTATACGTACGTAAGGCGGTTAACGATAATCGATGGTATCAGGTAGTAGACGCCGGTACGAATTCATTTTCGGCAGTTAACGAAAACGGTAATTTCGTAATCAGTATATCTAATAAAGACGTTATCGGCGTTGTTAGTAGTGCCGACGTATTCGACATGTTGAAAGAGGCGTAACGTTATGAGCGAATACCTAAACAGATTAAAACACCTATCAACATGTGTTATAGCGCCGGGTAACGCACCGAACGTACAATCTAACGTATCGATCCCTAAAGCAATCGATTATATCGAAAAACTCGAAGCCGATATCGTTAACCTAGAAAATCAACGTAACGCCGATGCAACTATTTTACGTTGCGGTATTGCCGCTAATTACGTTATGCCTATAAATGGCGCCCCGGTATCTTTAAACGATAGGCTATTTAATAAAGCTATCGACAACGCTATCGAAGTCGTTAACGAACATTACGAGGTTAAATAACGTGAACGATAAAACATATTTCGTATTAGCAACTATTTTTAATCATTGGAAACTGATTATATTTTGTGTCGTTATGGTCCTGATATCGTCGGACGTGTTCGCATGTGAGGAACCGATAAGCGACGCCGAACTATTAAAATATTATAAGCCGTGTTACGGCGGGTGGTGTTTACGATGAAAGGTTTGTTATCTATAAATCAAATGACTAATAAAGTAGCATTAGAGACAATGCTAAAAGATGCCGAAGTGTGTCCGATTATGGATACCACATTCGACCGTAACGGGCGGACATGGCGCGTTACGTGTGTTGCCGGTACGTTTGTTATCGGTACCGCAGTAGACGCACAACTCGACGACAACGGCGAACCGAGTCGCGAGAGTGATATTATACGGGTGATGTTATGAATTCATTGCAGGCTATGCAATGGGTATTAGGTACGCCCGGTTTAACGATGGTAGTCGGCAAGGATGGACACGTAACGTTAATTTATGGGATATCGTTCGAGGTATCAGCGGACAACCTTATCGACGCTGTAATCGCGTTACAGGAAGCGCAAGTCGCTAAAGATAATATAGGGGAGGGCGGAACATGCAGTACGTAAAATTTAAACGCGGTTCTATGGAGGAAGCCCGGCACGGTAACGAGCGCGATTATTACCTCGTATCGATATCGGGGCAATACGCTAATATAAAATGGCATGACGGCGACCGATGGTGTTCGCTATGCGTTCCCGTTATAACACTCGAACCGGCTATCCCGGAAATACAACTCCCGGTAGACGTCATAGAAAACGAGTATTACCCATGAATAACGAACTAAACAACCGGTTAGAAAAATTAATC
>JAHZJR010000088.1 GCA_022600805.1 Pseudomonadota bacterium | reverse complement strand
GTCAGTTTGCCGGTAATCTGTGTCGCGAGCTCAGCGGGCACCATTTCCATCACGACGGCGAACGCCCCGGCCTCCTGCACCGCGATCGCATCGTGAATCGTCTGCTCAGCCGCGTCGCCGCGGCCCTGGACGCGGAAACCGCCGAGGCTGTTCACGCTCTGCGGGGTGAACCCGATGTGCGCCATCACCGGGATGCCGGCGGCGCTAACGGTCGCGATCTGCTCCGCCACACGTTCGCCACCCTCCAGCTTGACGGCGTGGGCGCCGGACTCTTTGAGGAAGCGCGTTGCCGTGGAAAGCGCCTGGGAAGGGCTTCCCTCATAGCTGCCGAACGGCAAGTCGGCCACCACCAGCGCATGGGGTGCACCGCGTACCACACCGCGTACCAGCGGAATCAGTTCATCGATCGTCACCGGAACAGTGGTGTCGTAGCCGTACACCACGTTGGCGGCGGAATCGCCGACCAAGAGCACCGGGATCTCCGCCGCATCGAGCACAGTCGCGGTGGAGTAGTCATAGGCCGTCAACATGGCCCACTTGTGCCCCTCGGACTTCCATTTGTGTAGGTGGTGCGTGCGCACCTTGACGCGCGGCTGCGGCTCGGCGACAGCGCCATAGACGGTCTGTTCGGACATCGTTGTCCCCTCATCGGGTGGGTCGTTTCGAATCCTCGAGGCCAGATAAGGTCCCCGGGTTTCGCTGCCGCCCCCAGTGTGCCACTACATCGGGAAAAGTCACGAGAAGTTGAACGTCTCGTTAAGTGGATTTCCTCACACCCGCGCCGGCCGGGCATACGATCGGCAGCATGCAAAGGCTCAGCGGACTCGACGCCAGCTTCCTCTACCTTGAGACCGCAGCGCAGCCATTGCACGTGTGCTCGATCATGGAGCTCGATACCTCGACGATGCCGGGTGGATACACCTTCGACCGACTACGCGACGGATTGTTCCTGCGAATCCAGGCGATGCCCGAATTCCGCGAGAAGATCGCCGACAACCGGTTCAACTTGGACCATCCGGTATGGGTGGAGGACAAGGACTTTGACGTCGATCGCCATCTGCACAGGATCGGTCTTCCCTCGCCTGGCGGCCGCAACGAGCTCTCCGAGATCTGCGGCCACATCGCGTCACTGCCGCTGGACCGGAGCCGCCCGCTCTGGGAGATGTGGGTCATCGAGAACGTCGCCGGTACAGATGCCCACCACGGGGGGCGTATCGCGGTGATGACCAAGGTTCACCACGCCGGTGTCGATGGCGTCACGGGCGCGAACCTGATGTCGAGGTTGTGTACGACCGAGCCCGACACCTCACCGCCGGACCCAGTCGACGGGGCGGGGGACGCCAGCGGGCTGGAGATCGCTGTCGGTGGCGCGGTGCGGTTCATGGGCAGGCCGTTGAACCTGGCCAGCGTCTTGCCGAACACACTTTCTTCGGTCGTCGACACCGTCAGACGGGTCCGCGGCGGCCTGGCGATGGCGGCTCCGTTCGCTGCACCGCAGACTTCGTTCAACGTCAACGTCACCGCCCATAGAACCATCGCGTTCGCTCAGCTGGACCTCGATGACATCAAGATCGTGAAGAACCACTTCGGGGTAAAACTCAACGATGTGGTGATGGCGCTGGTGTCCGGCGTGCTGCGTAAGTTCCTACTCGACCGTGGCGTTCTGCCGGAGAGCTCATTGGTCGCCATGGTTCCGGTATCGGTTCATGACAAGTCCGACCGCCCCGGGCGTAATCAGGTGTCGGGCATGTTCTCCCGGCTGGACACCAATATCGAGGATCCAGCCGAGCGGCTGAAGGTCATCGCCGAAGGCAATTCCATCGCAAAACAACACAGTTCGGCGATAAGCGCCACCCTGTTGCAGGATTGGTCGCAATTCGCGGCACCTGCGGTGTTCGGTGCCGCGATGCGGGTTTACGCCAGCAGCAGGCTCAGCGGCGCCCGGCCGGTGCACAATCTCGTCGTCTCAAACGTGCCGGGCCCGCAGATACCGCTATTCCTGCTGGGCTGTGAGGTCAAGGCCATGTATCCGCTGGGCCCGATCTTCCACGGCTCGGCGCTCAACATGACAGTGATGTCGCTCAACGGCAACCTCGACGTCGGGATCGTGTCATGCCCGGAGTTGCTGCCCGACCTGTGGGACATGGCCGACAATTTCCAGACCGCTCTTGAGGAACTACTGGGCGCCACCGGGTAGCACGGAAAGGGCTCGCGGCAACCGCTTCGCCAGCGGCGATGCCGACCCATGGCAGCATATGGTGCCATGACCCTCAAGACTGGGGCAGTGCGGTTGGCCGTGCTCCTCATCTCTGCGCTGTTACTGGTCGCTGGTTGCGGCAAGGTGGTGGCGGGGCGCGCCCTGATCTCCGTCCCAAGGCCCGGTTCACCCGTTCAATGGGCACCCTGCCAGGCCGGGATGTCTGACCAACCGCGCCTGCTGGTGGGCGCCGAATGCGGAATGCTCTCGGTTCCGGTGGACTGGGATAACGCAGATGACTTGGAGAACGGGGTAGCCCAGATCGCGTTGATCCGGTACAAGGCGACCGGCGAGAAGATCGGCTCGCTGGTCATCAACCCAGGTGGCCCCGGGGAGTCGGGAGTCCAGGCCGCCGCGTCGTTAGTCGGGTTGCTCCCGGACGCCGTGCGGCAGCGCTTCGACCTGGTCGGCTTCGACCCCAGGGGGGTGGCGAACTCGACACCGGCTCTTTGGTGCAACAGCGACGCCGACAATGACCGGCTCCGCGCCGACAATATCGTGGAGTACACGCCCGAAGGTGTGGCGCACATGGAGGCCGAAACCAAGCAGTTCGTCGAGCGCTGCGTGGACAAGATGGGCAAGGGCTTTCTGGCCAACGTCGGAACCGCCAGCGTGGTCAAGGATCTGGAAGCGATCCGCACGGCACTCGGTGATGACAAGTTGACCTACCTCGGGTACTCCTATGGCACCCGCATCGGCGCGAGCTACGCGGAGACCTACCCCGAACATGTGCGCGCGATGATCCTCGACGGTGCGGTAGACCCCAATGCCGACCCCGTCGAGGCTGACGTCCGTCAGGCCGCAGCGTTCCAGACTGCGTTCGATGACTACGCCGCGGAGTGCGCCATGGACTCGGACTGCCCGTTGGGGACTGACCCGGCCAAAGCGGTAGATGTCTACCGCTCTTTGGTCGATCCGCTGGTCGAGAACCCATTGCCGACCAAGGATCCTCGCGGTCTCAGCTACAACGACGCCATCGTGGGAACAATTCTGCC
>JAHZJR010000015.1 GCA_022600805.1 Pseudomonadota bacterium | reverse complement strand
TTGGTCTTGGACGAATACTTACGCAAACTAACTAATAACACTTCTATATTCGATTTATAGATGCCACTATAATTAGTGCTATAGGCGTAAAAAAACTCCACTACAATCAAATCTATTGATTGCTTTTTTACCAAAGAAATTGCTTTGCGAATACTGTTCACTCTAAGCTCTGCCATGGTTTTATTTTGATACAAGTCGCTAAAATCGGGAAATAATGGCGACTCTACAATCGAAAGAACAGTTGAGTTAGACATCATATTGATAACTAAATTTTTCCTCTGATTAAGTAAAAAACAACTGCCACGATAAACCCAAGTATAAATAATTCAAACATCGTCTTAATTGTTAATTGAGTAGCACGCTACGCCGCCTTTTTGCGATCCAGCTGCAAACATACAGCGCGTATTTGGATTGTCGGCCGGAATCCACTCGTACACACGAATATTCCAGCCAGCAGTTTCAACTAAATATTCAGAAGAAGGTTTAATTGTTGGCGCACCCATGGTGGTCATTTTCTCCCAGAGCCCTGCTTGTACAGATAAGGAGGCTAACAATGTTAGCGCAAGTATCGTGAATTTAGTCTTCATATTGTTTCCTGTAATTTTTCTAAATTATCGTATGTTACGCTGCTTTTTGATGAGCTCATAGGCACTAATAATCTCTTGGGTTTTTTCTTTAGCAATGATCATCATCTCTTCTGGCAAACCTTTAGCCACTAATTTATCAGGATGGTGCTGTGCCAATAAGCGACGATAGGCGCGCTTGATCTCTTTGTCAGTTTGGCTTTTATCTGTATTCAATATTTTATAAGCATCGTCAACAGTAAGCTTCGCTGCATTGCCACTAGTAACAGCGAATTGCTGAATTAAATTTTCTAGCTCATTAAGCGGGAAGTGTAATTTTTGCGCAATGTACTTTAATGCATCATGCTCTTTACTGTCCAAGACGCCATCGGCGTAAGTGGCTTGGATTTGAATCTCCAAAAACATGCGAACCAAGTGAGTACGCCTATGACTTTCTAGGCGAAACTGTTCAAGCACCTCATCTAGGTTAAATCCCGACTGCTTACCTTGATTAAACAATTCTTTAGCCACCTTTTGCATATCATCTGCTAGCTGCATATGTTGCATCACTTGCTGTGCTAAAAGGATTTCTTCTTTTGATACTTTGCCATCAACTTTAGCAAGAAATCCCATGACCGAAAACACGCTACTAAAAAACGCCGCTTGCACTCGTTGTTGATCGCCTACATGATAATTTTGATCAAAATTGCCAAAATTTGACTTGCCTTTAGAAAAATTACCTGCAAACGCAGCGCCCAACATGGCGCCAAGCGGACCGCCTAATATAAACCCGAATGCACCTCCTAAAACTGCTGTCCACCAACTCATATTAACTACTCAATTTATTGTAAAAAACTAAACTATATTTAAGCCTATCTTATGATAATTGCAAGCAAAAAATTAATAAAGATTATACTGCTGACAAATTTTATTTATTTTTCTGATGACTTGGGCTTGTTATTTTTAGGTTTTTTGTTGGGCTTATTACCCCAGAAGCCTTTTTTCTTTTTAGCTTTATTCTCTTGAGAGTTGCTGTCTTTGCCGTATCTAGGCTTGTTTCTGCTTTTGTCTTTTTTCGGTTTTTTCTTTTTAGGAGGGAGTTGCTTTTTCAAAGACTCTGGTAGATTATGATCTGGTACAAAATCATCCACCATAATACGCTCTAGCTTTTTTTGCGTAAGACGCTCAATATCAAATAATTGCTTAGCTTCATCTGCACTAACCAACGATACCGCCTCACCTTTTGAACCAGCACGCCCTGTTCTGCCAATGCGGTGAACATAATCTTCTGGCACATGAGGTAAGTCAAAATTAACCACGTGTGGCAACTCGGCAATATCAATACCTCGTGCGGCAATATCAGTTGCCACTAAAACATTCACTTTGCCATTTTTAAAATCTGCCAAAGCTCGAGTACGCGCACCTTGAGATTTATTACCGTGAATGGCACTTGCACTAATGCCTTTTTTACCAAGCTGTGTGGCAATACGATTAGCACCATGTTTGGTGCGACTAAATACCAATACTTGATACCAACCGTGATCTTTAATAAGCTGCGTTAATAATGCTTGTTTTTTAGATTTATCTACCGGATGAATCCATTGTTTGACAGATTTTACGGTTGAATTACGGGGCGTGACAGAGATTTCCACAGGATTATTAACCAACGATTTTGCCAACTTCCTAATCTCATCAGAAAATGTAGCTGAAAACATTAACGTCTGCCTTTTAGTCGGTAAAATCTTTAAAATTCTCTTAATATCGTGAATAAACCCCATATCTAGCATTCTGTCAGCTTCATCAAATACAATAATTTCAAGCTCATCAAACTTCACCGCATTTTGAGAATAAAGATCTAATAGACGCCCTGGCGTGGCCACCAATATATCTACGCCGCCACGTAATTTTTGCATTTGCGGATTAATCTTTACACCGCCAAATACAACCGCTGACTTAAGCGGCAATTGCTTGCCATAAGTACTCACACTATCTTGCACTTGAGCAGCAAGCTCGCGTGTTGGCGTCAGTATTAGTGTACGCACTTGATTTGATTTAGTTAATTGACCTTTAGAAAGTAACTGCAAAATAGGCAACGTAAATCCAGCCGTTTTGCCGGTACCTGTTTGTGCGGCAGCCATCACATCCCTACCCTCTAAGACCAAAGGAATAGATTTTTCTTGAATGGGAGAAGGAGTATCGTAGCCTTGCTTTTTAACAGCTGCTAGAATGGCATCCGATAAGCCTAATTTTGTAAATCCCATAATATAATTGTATTTAAATGAAGGTGCGTATTTTACATTCACTACACCCAACAGTATAAGCTCAATCTATAATGATCTTATGAAACAAAATCAAACGGCCAAAACTCCATGCATCAGCATTTGTAAATACAATAAGGCTAATTATTGCATTGGCTGCAAGCGCCATAGTAGCGAAATAAGCGGCTGGATTAATTATTCAGATGCCGTTAGGCAAGCCATTATGCAAGACTTGAAAGATCGAGATATTGATGCTTAGCTTGCAGAATCACTCACTCATGTGTCCTTATTGTGGGGAGTTTATTGAGATACAGGTGGATTGCTCTGAAGGTGAACAAAGCTATATAGAAGATTGTTCAGTATGCTGTCGACCAATGAACATTGATATATCAATAGACTTTGATCAACAAATCCAAGTGCAAGCGACACATGAAAATGAATAAGATTTAGGTTATTTCTACGGGTGTTCTAGCTATATCATTAGTGCACCGCCATCACGCTCATACCAACAAGCACCAAAAAAACTGCAATTAACCTTTGTCTAACGACTGGTTATTGTCAAGATTTAGTTTAATATTATTTAGCATTATAAGTGCTGAAATGGTCATTAAGGCGCCCAATATCGTTGTCCAATACCAATGTTCATTTAAAAATAAAACGCTTAATCCAACAGCAAAAAATGGCACTAAAAAAGTGAACACACTCGCCCGTTTAGAGCCTAATTGCGCAATACCTAAAAAATAAACTGTTGTTGCAAAGGTTGTTGAACCAATGGTAACAATTAAAAAATTGAGCCAAAATACACCATCCATAGCAAAAATTGAGCCGTGCGTTGGCTCAAAAAAGAATAGTAAATCAAATAATGCGGTCATTAAGTAAATATAAAAACTCAACGTTGCAGCTGCAACAGTTTTGACATAAGTTGTAACAATCGACATCAAAGCCCAACAAGTCGCTGCCGCTAATAAATACACACTTGTGCCACTGACAACATCACTCAGCTGAAACTGCCAAATATTCATGGTAGTCAAAACCCCAAAGATACCTAAAAGCAAGGCTAGCCAATCCTTAAGTTGCGTTTTATTTTGCTTGCTAAACATCATTAGCATATACACCAATACCGGCATCAATGTTGTAACTACTGCACCCGCCAAACCTGGCGCACCAAACTTGGTGCTTAAAAAATAATATTTAGAATAGTAGATAAGAAAAACTGCAGCAACACTGGCCACCAACAAACTTTTAAGATCAATCTTAAAGCTCAGTTTCATCCACCATAGAACGGGTACCATGGTCAATGTGGTTACAATGTAGCGATAGGAGATAAACTCATGCGCATTAATATAATTTGACAAAATATTCGCGATTGGCCAAGAAGCACCCCAAAACAACATAGCGAGCACAATCCAAAGAGACAACTGGCGATCACTACTCATGATAATCCCAATAAAACACCGACAGAAACCATGATTGCGCCGCTAACTTTATTGATACGCACCTCCATACCTGGCTTGGCAAATATTTGCTTAATCTTGCCAACGGCACCATTAATCGCACTAATACCAGCAATAAGCCCAACACCGACAGTAGTTAAAAGCTCCAAAGCATAAATTAAATCAACTTGAGATAAGTCTATGAAAGGTGGTAGAACGGCGATGTAAAAAATCATCACTTTAGGATTGGTTAAACTAATTATTAATCCCGTTAAAAACTCCTTGTTATTGGTGTTGTGTTTAGCGTTTGAACTTGATTTTATTTTGTGTGCATTCCAAGCACTATAACCCAAATAAACCAGGTACAGTCCGCCAAAAATTCTGACATAATCCATTAGTGGTGTAATAAATTCGGCAAATAAATCCAGCGAAAAAATTACTGCGGCCAAATATACCAAATCGCCCAATACCATACCAAGTGACAAATAAAAAGCGGGCATAAATCCTTGCGCCATACTCTTGGCAAATACCGCCAAAGTGCCCGGCCCAGGTGTAATCACAAACACGAAAGCGATTAGAAATAAAGAGATGAAGTCAAGTAATGTCATTATTTTAATATAATGCCACAAAAACACCGACCAACATCATGGTTATACCCGTTATTTTATTAACTTTTTGAATAACGCCAGGATCCTTAATAGACTTTCTCAATCGCAAACCGAGAATATTAGCCAAACTTAGTACAAACAGAACTGTTATACCTATCACTAAAATCACCTGCACTTCAGTCATCAGTGTTAGATTATTTAAATCGATAAAAATAGGTAAAAAAGACAAATAATAAATAATGGTTTTAGGATTAGTTCCGCCCACGATAAATCCAGAAATAAGTAAATGTCCAACCGATTTCTGGCTTTTATCCTCTGTAAAACTAACCCCCATTGAGCGGTATTGTTGAAAACCAATATAGAGTAAATACGCAGCACCAAAAATCTTTACATACGTCATACTTTGCTCAATAGTTTGCGCTAAAAATGTGAGTGCAAACATGGCAATTGATACATACAAAATATCACCAATTACATGACCGATAGAAAGCCATAAAGCTGCAATAGGACCATAGCGCGTTGAGGTTGCTAATACGGCAAATATTCCAGGACCTGGAGAGATAGCATACACAAATGTGGCGAACATTAAAGATAGTAGCGTTAATAGTTCCATCTGCTATAATTCAATCATTATTTAAATATTTATTTTAACGCCTTATGAATTTAGATTATCTTGATTTTGAACAGCCAATTGCTGAATTTGAAGACAAAATAGAGGCGCTTTGCAATATTAAAGATAAGGCTGATATTGTGCAGGAAACACAGGCTCTGAAAGACAAGAGTACAGCACTTACAAAAAAAATATTCTCTTCATTATCTGACTGGCAAATCTCTCAATTGGCACGCCACCCAAGACGTCTATATACACTAGATTATGTCGATGCAGTCTTTGACGAATTTACCGAACTACATGGTGATCGTGCCTATGGCGATGATCACGCGATTGTGGGTGGCATTGCCAAATTAGACGGTCAACCAGTCATGTTCATCGGCCAACAAAAAGGTCGTTCAACCCAAGAAAAACTCAAATATAACTTTGGTATGCCTCGCCCTGAAGGCTATCGCAAAGCACTACGCTTAATGAAGATGGCTGAGAAATTTAACATGCCAGTCATTACATTTATTGATACACCTGGCGCCTACCCTGGTATTGGCGCTGAAGAGCGTGGCCAGTCTGAAGCCATTGCCAAAAACTTATTTGAGATGTCAACCCTGGCGACACCAATTATCTCTGTAGTGATCGGAGAAGGTGGTTCTGGTGGCGCCTTAGCCATTGGCGTAGCAGACACAATGATGATGTTTGAATATTCCATCTATTCGGTTATTTCTCCAGAAGGCTGCGCGTCTATTTTATACAAGGATGCAAGTCAGGCAAATATCGCAGCTGAATCTTTAAAACTAACATCAGCACACCTTAAAAAAGAAGGCTTAATCGACGTTATTATTGACGAGCCATTAGGTGGCAATCATCGAAACCCATCAGAAGCGCAGTCTTTATTAAAAGTCGCTTTGACACAAGAGCTCAGCACGATTAAAAAAATCCCTATGCAAGATTTGCTCTTAGCAAGACAAGAAAAACTCCTAAGCTTTGGACAGTTTAAAGACTAAAGACACTTATCTCGAGGGCAAAAACATTGTCCTCGGCTTGAGTGGCGGTATAGACTCTGTCGTCTTACTCCACTATTTACACACTCATTTTCCCAAACACTTAAGGGTAGTGCATTGCAATCATCACCTATCCGAGCATTGTGATAATTGGCAGATTTTTTGTCAAAAATTATGCAACAAACTTAACATTCCTTATAAAAATATCGATTTATATCTGGAAAAATCCTCAAATATAGAAGAAAATGCACGTAAAAAACGCTATTTTTCATTATCTTGTGATCTAAATCAAAATGAAATCCTATGTACTGCCCATCATCAAGATGATCAGGCAGAAACTTTGCTTTTACAATTATTTCGGGGCGCTGGTGTTGCTGGATTAGCCTCAATGCCGTCACAAAAACCCTTGGGACTAGGGGTTCACTATCGTCCCATGTTAGAGATTAACAAGCAACAAGTGATTGACTATGCCACTGAACAGAAACTTAACTGGATTGAAGACGATAGCAACAAAAACATTAATTTTAGACGAAATTTATTGCGTTTAGAGATTTTGCCTCAATTAGCAAAAATCTATCAAAATTTAACAAAGTCTCTTGCTCGTAGCACCAAACACCAATCCGAGGCGCTCAAACTTATGCATGAATTGGCTGAGCTTGATATTCAAACTTATCAACTACTTGACGCTAACAATCGACTACAAATCGATCCACTGACAACGCTTGAACTTCATAGAGTTAAAAATATATTGCGCCATCAACTTAATCAGTTGAATTTTTTAGCGCCTAGTGACAAAATCATGGATCAAATTATTGAGCTTATCTCTGCCAAAGCCGATGCCATGCCATTAGTTAGCTGGAATGGATTTGAAATTAGGCGCTATCAACAACAGCTATATTTTATTGATACTCACTCAGAAAAAAATCAACAAAAATGCCCAATTCATGAAGAATTGCAAAATTTGCCAAATTTTTCAATTCGCTATCGAGTGGAAGGTCAACGTATTAAATTAGCAGGTAAAAAGCACTCTCAATCACTTAAAAAGGTCTTGCAAGAAGCGGGAATACCGCCCTGGGAACGAAATTCTCTCAAAATGTACTATATTAACGATGAATTACGTGCTATAGAGCGCCTTGGTCGAGCACAACAAGCTGAATAAGCTTTAATTATTGATACGGATTACTGATTTGTATTTTTTCCAAAATTTTCACTTCAAGTGACTCCATTTTCTCAGCATCTGATTCTTCGATATGATCATATCCCATTAAATGCAGGGTTCCGTGGATGGCCATATGCAGCAAATGGTTCTCAAAAGTTTTTCCTTGTGCTTGCGCCTCTTCAGCAACAACCTCGATACATATGACCACGTCACCTAAAATCGCTTCCTCAATTTCAATCGGCAAATCGCTGGGGAAAGATAATACATTGGTGGCTTTATCTTGATGGCGATAGGTTTTATTTAGATGCTGGATCTCTGGCTTATCAACAAAGCGCACGAGTAGCTCACTATCGCTTAGGTTAAGCCCATCCAGTACACTTTGCAGTGTATTAGAAAATTTTGCTTCATTAATACTATTAGCGTCAATACTATTTTGAATAACAATCATGCCCAAGATTTAATTGATAAAATGATTTATTTTACGTGGTTAATATTCCAGCATTCATGCCAATCGTTGAAGTTGCTATTGCCGTTCCATTAAACAAAACTTTTGATTATCAAAGTGATCATCAAGTCGCTGTTGGCGCGCGTGTTAAAGTGCCTTTTGGCGCTAAAAAAGTCATCGGAATTGCGCTTGCTAATAAAGATAAAAGCGATTTTAACAAACTAAAATCTATTACAGAGGTTTTGGATGAAAGACCTATTCTCGACAAACCCATTTTGGATTTTCTTTTTTGGGCTGCCAAATACTATCATCACCCTATTGGCGAAGTCCTATTGGCGGCCATGCCTAAAAATTTACGCCTTGGCAAAGAGGCACAAATAAAAAAACTCATCGGTCTAGCAGTTAAAACGAGTCAGCCTAATTTTGAAATTACCCAGGAGCAAACACTCGCTATTGAAGCTATTTTGGCCGAACAACATCAGTATCATGGCTTTCTGCTTCACGGCGTTACTGGCAGTGGAAAAACCGAAGTTTATCTGCGCATTACTCAAGAAATGCTTAATCAAGGTCGGCAAGTATTAGTATTAGTGCCGGAAATCGGCCTAACACCACAAATGATAGCGCGTTTTGAACAACGCCTAAAAACTCGTGTCGTCGCTATTCATTCACAACTGAACGAAACTCAAAAGCTTGATGCTTATCTTATGGCCAAGAGCACAGAGGCTGGTGTTGTTTTGGGCACTCGCAGTGCAATTTTTGCCCCCATGCCCAATCTTGGGATGATTATCATTGATGAAGAGCATGATAGCTCCTTTAAACAGCAATCAAGCTTTCGTTATTCAGCACGAGATCTTAGCTTTATTCGCGCCAAGCAGGCTAATATTCCTTTAATTTTAGGTACAGCTACACCAAGCTTGGAAACTTTAAAAAATTCCATGGATAATAAACTCACCCGCCTAACTTTAGCCAATCGAGCTGGCAGCGTGGTGATGCCAAAAGTTAGCCTGATTGACATGCGCTCACATACTGACGGCGCCTTGTCTAAACTGCTCATTGAAAAAATGCAGCAGTACTTATCTAAAGGCAAGCAAGTAATGTTATTTATTAATAGACGCGGCTATGCGCCGGTGTATTTCTGCACAGAATGCGCTTGGAAGTCTGAATGCAGTCATTGCCACGCCTCCATGATTTATCATCGACATATTAATCGGCTCAAGTGTCATCACTGTGGCGATGAGCAAATGCCAGAACAAGCCTGTCCTGATTGTGGCGAGCAAAGCTTAGAGGTTTATGGTTACGGCACAGAGCGACTTGAAGAAACACTAAATTCACACTTTGCTGACACGCCCATTATCCGTATTGATCGCGATACCACACGACGCAAAAAAGCACTCGCCCAACACTTAGAAAAAATTAACTCTGGTGAGCCTTGTATTATTGTTGGTACACAAATGTTGGCCAAAGGCCATGATTTTTCTAATTTAGCCATGGTAGGAATTCTCGACATTGATGGCGGTTTTTTATCCACCAATTTCCGCGCCACTGAATACCTAGCTCAACTGCTTATTCAAGTCTCTGGTCGTGCAGGAAGAAGTGGCGATCAAGGCGAAGTGGTTATACAAACGCGCTATCCAGACCACCCCATGTTTCATTATGTGCTTTCTAATCGCTATACACAATTTGCCAGTAGTATTCTTAAACAACGAATGAGTGCAATGATGCCGCCATTTTCCCATCAAGCATTATTGTGTGCAAATGCCAAAAATAAACAAAATGCTGAGGATTTTCTGCGCGAGGTGGCCGGACTACTAAAAAGTGTTAAGCTTGATTCAGTAGAAATTTGGGGGCCTGTAACCAATACAATTGAAAAAAAGGCAGATTATTATTACTTCAACTTGTATTTACAATCAAATGATAGAAAAGCACTTCATCAGATGCTCGCCACCTTTAATCGACATATTGACACCATTCAGCTAAAAAATAAAGTTCGTTGGTATTTAGATGTAGATCCAATTGACTAACCACCCTTCATTCAAACAACTGCCAACATTATTGGTATAAGCCCCAACTCTATACAATTAAAATCAGTTGAGTTATGTGCTTGGCTCTACAGAAACAAGATTAAATCGATGTTTTAATATATGGGCATTTAAATAGTCAACTGTTGGTTGCCAAGAGGTGCGCACATATTCCTCGCCTGAAAAGGTCAAAACAGCAATTGAAATATTTTTAGCGGTAGTGGATAAAGACAATCCAAAACACAGGGTTGCTAATCCATAACGCGCTCTAAATACAAGTAAACTGCATAAGCATTCTTACGATTAGCTGCATCAAAAGCTGGCTCATCTTCAAATTCTGACCAGTCAATCGCCTCGTAAACTTCGTCAAAAGGTGTCATTTCATCTACAGCGGCAGTCAATTGTTTGAGTAAAAAATTTAAATATCGATAAGTCAAGTCCATAGTTTCTTGTGGCTGGTCTGAGGCCATTCCGTGTCCAGGAACAAAATATTCCATCTCAATATCTCTAACTCGATCAAGCGTCTTTGACCATTTAATAATATCAGCGTCGCCCACAAATGGAATGCGCCCTTCAAAAATAATATCACCACTATAAAGTGTTTGATCATTTAAGCTCAGTAAAGACATATCGCCCTCTGAATGAACCTTGCCGAAGTAAGTTAGTAAAAATTGATGACCACCTAAGCTGAATTCAGTATCTTGATCAATAATACGATCGGGCTCAACTAAGTACGTTTTACTATTTACCCATGGATAAAGTGACATGCGCCTGGCATTTAGTAAATTTGGCGCTGCTTCCGAATCTAGATAATCCCAAGTGCCTTTGGGCGCCCAAATTTGCGCACCTTGTTCTTTAAAAACCTGTAATCCATAAATATGGTCTGCGTGATAATGACTAACAATAACCAATTTAACAGGCTTATCGGTTATTTTTTGAATTTCGCTCAGCATTGCTTTAGCAAGTGACGGAGTGCCCAGGGCGTCAAACACTACCACGCCATCGCTGGTAACTACAAAACCTGCATTGGAAATAAAACCCTCGTATTCAGTTGCCGATCCAGATAAGCCAGGTATGTAATACGCGCTGCCATTAAGCTTTTCGGCAGACATTTCAACACTGACTTTTTCATAATCACTAGCTTGGGCTGTAAAGGTTAATAAACTTAATAGTAAAATAATTTTTTTCATAATTCCTCAATAACAGTTTTAATGGCTTTGGTAATTAGCAATAACTCTTGCTTACTAATACTAAAAGGTGGCATAGTGTAAAGCAGTTTACCATAAGGTCTCAGCCATACGCCATGCTCAATCAGTTGATTCTGAACCTTCTCTACATTTATTTCTTGGGTTAATTCAACCACACCAATGGCACCCAAAATACGCACATCAACAACCTTATCATGCAATCTCAATGAAGACAATTCAATATTCAAAACAGTCTCAATATCAGCAATATTATCCTGCCATGGAGAGTTTAACAAAAGCTCAATACTGGCATTGGCAACGCTACAGGCTAGCGGGTTAGCCATAAACGTGGGGCCGTGCATCAGAGTGCCAACCCCTTGGGAAATTTCATCTGTAGTTATGGTTGCAGCCAGAGTCATATAACCACCGGTTAGCGCCTTCCCTAAGCACAAAATATCTGGCTCAACATCGACATATTCTAACGCAAACAATTCGCCGGTTCGCCCAAATCCTGTAGCAATTTCGTCCAAAATAAATAACACTTGATGCTTATCGCAAAGTGCTTTTGCCTTGGTTAAATATTGCGGATTATAGATACGCATACCGCCCGCGCCTTGCACAACGGGCTCCAAAATCATGGCTGCAATTGTGTCTGAATGCGCATTAAGGGTTGCTTCTAGGTCGTCCAACGCCTCATCCATTGCCACCATAGAAGGGCTTTTTACAAAATAGTGCTTAGGCAAAACGCCGGCAAATAAATGGTGCATACCATTGTCAGGGTCACACACACTCATGGCGCCAAAAGTGTCGCCATGATAACCGCCACGCAAGGTGACAAATTTATGCTTATTGATTTGGCTTTTATTATGCCAATACTGCAACGCCATTTTGAGTGCAGCTTCCACTGCAACAGAACCAGAGTCAGTAAAGAAGACTTTAGTTAAGTTTTCAGGCGTCAATTCAACTAATGTTTGTGCTAATTGAATGGCAGGATCATGGGTTAAACCACCAAACATAACATGAGACATTTTACCCAGCTGATCAACAACTGCTTTGTTAAGATTTGGATGATTGTAGCCATGAATGGCACTCCACCATGAACTCATACCATCAATGACTTGCTGACCATTGTCTAGATTAATATAAACGCCACTTGCAGAGCTAACTAAGTGTGCATTAATTTCATTAGGAACCTTAGCGTAAGGATGCCAAATATGTTGCTGGTCAACTGTATTCATATAGCTACATTTTACGCAATTTTAGATGAATCTCGCCTTTTCTAATTTTGGAGGAAAGCCTTGCTTTCCTCCAAAATTATAAGTAAAAATGTTATAGGCCTTGCCTATAACATTTTTATAAATAATCTTTCAATTCAGCCATCGAATCAATTACCAGATCAGGTCTGGTATCGCGAATATCCTCGCCATGGTTGTAGCCATACGACATGCAGATAATATCGAAACCAGCCGCACGCGACGCTTTAACATCGCTTACCGAATCGCCCAACATAAGCGACTCTTTCGGATCAATACCGAAAAAATCAGCGCTGTGCAGAAGTGGCAGTGGATCTGGCTTTTTCTTGGCCAACGTATCGCCCGATACCACAAGACCAAAATAATCAAAAATACCTAAATCTTTTAAAATAGGTAAAGTGAACTGCTCAGCTTTATTAGTTACACAGCCTAGCGTGTAGCCTTGTGCTGTCAGATAATCCAGCCCTTCTTTAACGCCATCATACAAACAAGAACGCTTTGAGGTGTTTACTGCATATAGTTCTAAAAAGATTGGATAAGCCTTGTTGTACTCTACTGCATCAGGCGTAGCCTCTAGCTCGCCAGTTAATGAACGCTCTACCAACTTTGGCACACCATTACCCACCCAATGGCGAACTTTAGCTTCGCCCCAGGGTTCTCTACCCATCGCTTTCATGGTTTCGTCAACACAGTAGGCAAGATCGGGCACACTGTCTACCAAAGTACCATCAACATCGATCATAATTAATTTTGGATTGAATTTTTTCGTACTCACTTTGATACCTCTTTGGTTATTTTGGTAGAATGGTCCTAAAACGAAATTTAAAAAACATTGTAATGAAAAACACAACAACAATTGGATTTATTGGTGCCGGAAATATGGCTTATGCTATTATTTCTGGATTAATTAACACGGGCTTTTCTGCTGAAAATATTAAAATCAGCGATATCGATGAGTCACTATTATCCCTACGAAAACAAACGCTTAACCTTGAAGTGTTTACGGATAATTTAGCGCTAGCCCGTTGTTGTGATGTGGTTATTTTAGCGGTCAAACCTCAAGCTCTTGCTAGCGTTTGTCGATCATTGCAAACAGCGCTAAACTCCAACACGCTAATTATTTCAATTGCTGCTGGCGTCCATGCTCACGATATTGACCGTTGGCTTGGTGGCAAAAAAGCAATTGTACGCACCATGCCTAACACTCCAGCCCTATTGAATCAAGGTGTGACAGGCATGTTTGCTAATGACTGTGTGAACGATACTCAAAAACAATTAGCCGCCAACATTCTAGACAGTGTTGGTCAAAGCCTATGGGTAGCAGAAGAAACAATGCTAGATGCTGTCACCGCCCTATCTGGCAGCGGTCCTGCTTATTTTTTCTTAATGATTGAGTCAATGTCAAAAGCTGGCGTTGCATTAGGATTGGACAAAAAAACCGCTCAGGTACTAAGCGTAAAAACAGCGTTAGGCGCTAGCATGATGGCCGATATGAGCGACGAATCACCTAAAGAATTACGCGCCAATGTGACTTCGCCAAACGGAACCACCCAAGCCGCTATCGAGTCGTTTCAAGATCAAAATTTTGATATCGTGGTGGCACACGCTATGCGCGCTGCATTCGACAGAGCGGGGCAACTAGCGACAGAATTAAGTGATCGCGACTGAACGCACTACCTTTAAGCTTCAGGCATCAAAAATTTATCAACGTATCTCAATACTTGTACACTTATTTGCGCTCGCCATTATTTGGATCTATAATCTGAATTACTCTGCTAGCTTGATCTTTAGCATCATACTTATAGCGCATTTTTATTGGTTAAATACGCATATTTTATTAACAAAGTCAAAGGCTATTTGTTCGATCACTTTAGATGGCCAAGCACTAACAACAATCGATAAATCTGGCGCTTCCCATCAATATCCTTGTGTTTACTGCGTCTATCAATCTCAATTCTTGGTGATAATCAACTTTGGCAAGAATTCGTTGATTATCTTTAAAGATTCGCTTGCTTCTCACTCTTTATCACAACTAAACAGACTGTTAAATGCTTGAGCCTGAAGATACACTAAAATTAAATGTTTTAATTGCCACCTCAATTGCCATTCGCATTGACACCTACAAATTAGTTGTTGTAGGGCTTAATGCACAATTTAAAGAACAAACAATCGAATTAAAACCGAATGGAGATAGTGCAACTTATATCAAAGATGTTAAAAAACTATTAGTCACTCAAGTTTTGGGTGCAATGGGTGGCTACCCCTCTTATTTAAAACGCTGGTCAAGAATGGGGCAAGTTGAATCTTCAAATTTAGCCTCTTTACTCAAACTAGGTGAAGTTGAAGCGGTTGTGGCGGTTGCCAACTCAACCAATCTTGACGATCAACTACTAGAACTCACTTGGTGGTGCGCTACCAATACGGACAATCAAGCAGAAATTGGGCGCTTTTTATTAACCAAAGAGTTTGTTACTCACACTCAAACAGGTCAAAATATTGCCCAATATTTATTAGAATTTCTTCCTTTTGTTAATGACACAGAGCAACTTATCGACACCACCAGCCTAGTATTACAAGGCGATCTGATTGACCAAAAAGCCAAAGAGAGACTATGGAAACAAGGTCAAAGAAAAACTGCATTTTTGGTTGGTTTTGCTGAACGTATGAGCGGAAATTTGCCAAATGAATTAAATATTCAATCGTTAAATTTCAAACATGCTGATCTACACATCATTAATAGTGAACAATCGCAAATATTTTTAACGACCTTGCTTCATATTCTTAAAAAAATTAATCAAGAATACGTACTTTACCGCGCTCTAGAAGTATTAGGAAAGTATATGCGCCATGAAAAAATCAACACCTATCGCAGCATTGAACAAATTGAAAAACAAATTGACGACCTGTCCTTATCAGCTGGTGATGAGCAAGATAAGCTGAATGCTAGATTACTTCTTGCCGGTGTTAGCGAGAACCTGGTGGTTAGCACCATTTCAGCTCATAATCTAACCGGATCTGCTATTCGAAAAAAACTGGCTAATGTACTAACACCTATTCAGACAGCCTTAAAAACCCTAACCGTACAATAAAAAGTTGCTTGTTAGTTAACGTCATAGTTAAGAGCAGTTGGCACACAAGCCTTGCAGTTCTATCACTTGATTCTCTTTCAGCTTGAAGCTCTGCATATTAGGAAGTAGAGTTTGTTTAGATAATTTGCATGATTCCTCAACTTTTTCACAACCGAGGCAATGAAACAACACGTGGAAGTGATTATGATGAGAGTCATTACAAACTAAATAAGTATTGTTGGATTCTATTTTATGAACCAACCCCAGTTCAATCCAAAAATCTAGCACCCTGTATATTGTACTAATGTTGAACATATACCCCTGTTTTTGCAATTGTGCCAATAAATCATAAGCGGAAATACTGTTTTCAGAACCTGATAACGCTTTAATGATCGCCATTCTTTGTTGTGTTGCACTCTTGCCAAATTGGACGCATTTTGATATCACTTTATCTATATCAATCATTAGCCAGCTCCACATCAGAAAATTTCAAAGGTTTAATCGTAACATTGGTTAACGAATAGCCGCTATCTGCAATATCGAAGCTCTGGGAGCCAACAGTAATTTTTCCTGTAACGATGATTGGCTCATAAAGATCTCGTCGTTCTGTCGGGAAATCTGAAGTATCAACCAATAGCGTTTGGTTCAATGGCGGTGGAGGCACATGCACACACTGTCCTGCTTCGGGCACCAATAAAAACTGACGAACATCAGAACTCTTTGCATCAATCGGCACCATAAACCCCGCAAGTTCAATTATCTTGCCTTCTATTTGGCTATTCAGTTTAGTGCCTGCTTCGTCAAGCTTACGCTGAAAATCGGGGTTTGATAATAACTTATAATCAACTTTTTCGGGTACAAAATCATAAGCACCTGCTGGCATCAATGTACTCCAATTATTAACATACTTATCTAACTGCTGCTCCGTGACAACTTCAGCCGCCACACTAAAATTAAATACAGTAAATAAAACAATAAAAACTTTTTTCAACATATTAACTCAATGTGTGGTGTAGATTTTTCTTGAAAACGATAATCGCCGGCACCAAACTACTCAAAATACCAGCAATCAAAATAATTGCAAAAATCTTGGCTTCATCCCAGCTAATCCAATCAAATTCCGGGGTGATGCCTAGGATTAAGTTTAGCTGCTCTGTTGCCAAATAAGTTACTAACGTGACAAAAATAATTGCGCCAATGATAGCTGTTAAGCCAATAAAAACAGCTTCAAGTATGACCAAGGTAGATAAATACATTGGCGTAGCACCATTTGCTCTATAAATAGTCATTTCGCGCTTCCTATTATCAATACTAGAAATAATTAAACTAACCATTGCAATCAAACTAATAATAATGATAATCCAGCTGAGCAGCTCAAACCCTTGGTCGACTATTCCTACCATTGACCATAGTTCTGACAACGCTATGCCTGGTATGACAGCAGAAATTGCTTCATTTGGATACTTTTTAACATCAGCAGCAAAACGAAATAAAGTTAGTTTTGATTTCAACCCTACAAATGCAGCTGTAACTGTTTTAGGGGTTAATTCTTCCTGACTTAAAGTAGAAAAATCTAACTGTTTTAAATTAAAGATTTTTGTGCCACTTTGCCAGCCAAGATGAATAAGCTCATAGCCTTTCAAATCGACAAAAACTGCCTGATCAATTGGCGTTCCAGTTTTCTCCAACACCCCTGTAACTTCAAATGAAAAATCATCATGTTTTTTTGCGACTGTTTGGCTTGATCCATGGCTGATATGAATTTTGGTGCCAACTTGGTAATTAAGTTTTTTTGCAACATCGGCACCGATTACCGTGCCAGATATGTCATTAAATGCCTGTCCAGCAGAAAAAGAAAGTGATTTATCTGATGAATATTTAATATATTTAAAATAATCTTGCTCAGTAGCAATAACTCTAAAGCCTCGATGACTATCACCCAAAGCAATCGGCACCAAATATTCAATATCTTTTCTTTGTCTGATATCGTCAATAGTTTTCATGGTGATGTTGTTGGTTGGTCGCCCCAAATGAAAAACTGTGTAAAGCACCAACTCCAAAGAGCTTGATCTAGGGCCAATAATTGCATCAACACCTGAAATACTTTGATTAAACCCTGTTTCAGTGGCTTTTTGTATACGCTCAATACTTAGCAATAACACCATTGATGCCATCAGTGTAATAATAACAAGTGAGACTGGCAACAATCTTGAGCGGACTGATTTAATCAACAATTTAAACATTTTTATTTGTTATGTCTATAACTTGGTCAAAATATGGCGCCAGAGATAAATCATGGCTTACCATTAACAGCGCCTGTTTTGATGTGTCAAACGTAGACGATAGTTCATTTAAAAAATTGTTGGCCGATTCTCGATCTAATGCAGACGTCGGCTCATCGGCGAGAACTAACGCTGGCTGACCAAGCAACGCCCTTGCGACTGCAACCCTTTGTTGTTGACCTATGCTAAGCTGATTAACAGAGGTGTCTAAAACTTTTTTACTGAGCCCGAGCGATGTTAGCAATCTTACAATTTCCTGAGTTAAATCGCTAACATTTGAGCGTCTATTTTTAGAAAACCTGACGCCAAGCTCAATATTTTCCATTACAGATAAAAATGGAATGAGGTTTAAAGTTTGAAAAATATAGCCAATATTATCAGCTCTAATTTTGTCTAGTTGGCTAGATGAGAGAGCAGCGTATTTTTTGCCTGCTAGCGTAATTTCACCTTTCTGAAGCTTTAAAGCTCCAGCAATCAGATTTAACAGGGTTGTTTTTCCAGATCCGGAATAACCAACGATTAATACTTTTTTTCCGACGTCAAGCTCAATATCGGGAAAATGAATTATCTTCCCGTTTTGATAGGTATACCTAAGATCTTTTGTTGTTAGAATCACCAGGCCATTTTACGGTTTGTCGATGTTATTTTTTTAGAAACAGCATGATTGTTAATAATTGCCTCTACAAAAATTGCATCCAATTCAAAATGTTTAAAGACTGTAAATTCAATACTATTAAGCTTGTTATAATTACTACAATCAAACTTGTAAGTTAGCTCAACATCCTTATGGCTAGACTCGGTTGATACGCTGCGCAACTCTGCATCAAAATCCACAATATGGCAATTTGCGTTTGATGGCAATACAAACAACTCTGTGTTGTCTTTAAACTCTGCTAATTTTTCTTGATTGTGGTGCTTGTCATCATGATTCTCATGCTCATCGTAGTCATTGTGATGTTCTTCATCATGCTCGTCGTGGTCGTCATGGCTAAATAAGTCAGTTATAAATGCAAATAAACCATCCTCATGATGCTCTTCATGATCATCATGAGCGGTGTTAAGTTGCACTATTGGCATTTTGTAGGTTACGTTTAGTTGATTGTTGCTAAGCAATACTTCTACATTATTTAACCCATGCACATGCGCTGAAGCATGTCTTTGTTCTTCTGCGTTAATTGACACACTTGCGATTGAGAGTAAAAAAGGTACGATGATTTTTTTCATGCTGTTAATTTTTAGTATGGTTAAAAATGCAATAATATACTAATAAAAATTATAATTGCAATATTATTGTATTATTTTAACTGCCCCACAATAGTTGCATATTGGCAAGTACTGCCAATGATGCTGTCTCCGTTCTAAGCACGCGCGATCCTAGCAGTAACGGCTGAGCATTATGCTCAACAGCCAATTGAATTTCGTCATCACTCAACCCGCCTTCAGGCCCAATGATAATAGTTGCCTGCGTTAGCGGCTCAACGTTTAGCAAAGATTGTTCAGCGCGATGATGTAGGACAAACTTATTGCCAAAATCTTGCTCAATAAACTGTCCGAAATCAATCGGCTCTAGCAGTTCAGGCACCACTGATCTGCCTGACTGCTCACAAGCACCAATAATAATTTTTTGCCAATGTTGCTTGCGTTTTTTTAGCTTGTCACCTTTAAGTCTAACCACACAATGCTGGGTAAAAATTGGCACAATCTGATTTACACCCAGCTCAACTGCTTTTTGCATTAGAAAATCCATCTTGTCACCTTTGGCGATTCCTTGCACTAAAGTCAAGGTTAAACGCGATTCGCTTTGATTAACTGTAACGCTGTGTATTTGCACCTCACAGTACTTTTTAACGCTCAAAACTGTGGCAGTATAATTGTTGCCATCTCCGTTAAACAAGGTAATGTCTTGCCCTTCCGGAAAGCGCAATACTTTGGTTAAATGATGAGAACCGTAGTCGTCCAATTGCAGAGTATCATTAATTTTCAACGGGGCATTTTGGTACAAGCGAACGTGTTTCATGGTATCTTTGCGCTACTAAACTGAATTGAAAAATAATGATACATCAAAATAGAAGAAAAGAGCTGCTAAGCCAAATTGATAACAACGCTGTTATCGTCATTTCAACCAACCCTGAGCAATTCAGAAATGGTGATGTAACCTTTCCCTTCAGGCCGCATAGTGACTTTTTCTATTTAACTGGATTTCAAGAGCCTCAAGCTGTCGCTGTCATTAGTCGAAACACTTACACCATGTTCCTAAGAGACAAAGATCCTGATCGTGAAATTTGGGATGGAGAGCGCCTAGGCCTTGCAGATGCGCCCGAGACTTTAAAACTTGAAAAAGCCTTTGACATCAATTTTTTAGAAGATCATTTATCACAATTAATCACAACAGATAGTGTCGTTTATTTTGACGAAAAACCATGTGATTTTGACAGAAAACTTAGCAATTTACTTTCCAGCTACACGATTAAAAGCCTACAAGATCCCTTGCATGAAATGCGCTTAATCAAAGATGAGTTTGAAGTGAGTACCATGCAAAAAGCTGCCAACATTTCAATGGTAGCTCACGTACTTGCCATGCAACATGTATCTCCCAACATGTTTGAATATGAACTTCAAAGCGTTTTTGATGCGCACTTCGTCAAAAACAATGCAGCACATGCCTACACTCCTATTGTTGCAGGCGGTAAAAATGCCTGCATACTTCATTACATAGAAAATAACAAACTACTCAAAGATGGCGATCTAGTGCTAATTGATGCGGGCTGTGAATTTGACCACTATGCTAGCGATATCACGCGCACTTTCCCGGTTAATGGTCGCTTTAGTACAGCGCAAAAACAAATTTATCAAATTGTACTAGACGCCCAATTAGCGGCCATTGACAGTATTAAACCTGGTGCAAGTGTGCACAAACCACATGAGATTGCCTCTAATATCATCCAGCAAGGGCTTGAATCGCTAGGTTTACTCGCACCAAGTGACCCTTTATCAACTTTTTATATGCATGGTACTGGCCACTGGCTAGGCATGGATGTTCATGATGTTGGAAAATACCAACACAACCAACAGCATCGTAAATTTGAGGCGGGTATGGTAATCACTGTTGAACCTGGTATTTACATTCGTAAGAATGATAAAATCAACCCTATTTACCATGATATTGGCATTAGAATTGAAGACGATGTGTTGGTAACAAGCACTGGTAACACGGTTTTAACTGAGCAACTTGCCAAAACCATAGATGAAATTGAAACTTTAATGAATGAAGATTAACCCCATGAATATACAAAAAGCAATCAAAGCAGTTATTGCAAAACAAGACCTAACTGAAAGTGAAATGCATGCTGTAATGAGTGACATTATGACCGGTCAAACCACTGATGCACAAATTGGTGGATTTTTAGTAGGGCTAGCTATGAAAGGTGAGAGCATTGCTGAAATCACGGCCAGCGCCAAAGTTATGCGTTCACTTGCCAAAGGAGTGGAAGTTAAAAACACTAAACATCTAGTTGACACTTGTGGCACGGGTGGTGATGGTCTGAGCTTGTTTAACATTTCAACTGCTTGCGCTTTTGTGGTTGCTGCTGCTGGCGGATCAGTTGCTAAACACGGTAATCGCTCGATTTCATCAAAATCAGGCAGTGCGGATGTTTTAGAGGCAGCGGGCGTTAATCTAGATATGAGTGCAGAGCAAATCAGCCACAGTGTTAACAAAATTGGCGTTGGATTTATGTTTGCCCCTGCGCATCATTCAGCCATGAAGCACGCCATTGGGCCGCGTAAGGAGTTGGCGGTTAGAACTATTTTTAACGTGCTTGGCCCACTAACCAATCCTGCCAAAGCACCAACCCAGGTTATGGGCGTATACAGCAAAGAACTGGTTGAGCCTATTGCCAATGTATTAAAAAGTTTAGGCTCTAAACATGTAATGGTCGTCCACTCTAAAGATGGTTTGGATGAAATATCAGTCGCAGATGATACTTTTGTTGCAGAGTTAAAAAATGGCGTAGTCACCACCTACACTATCAATCCAACTGACTTTGGCATACCGCTTGGCAGTCTAGATGATATTAAAGCGAACGACGCAGAAGACTCTTTAGCTCTAATTCAACAAGCACTTGATGGCAAGGAAGGTTCAGCTAAAAATATTATTGCGTTAAATGCCGGTGCTGCTATTTATGTTTGCGGCCTAGGCACTTCACTCCAAGACGGTATTGATAAGGCGTTCAATATTTTAAATAAAGGTTCGGCACATCAAAAGTTAGATGACTTTGTGCGTGAATCAACAGGTTGCTAAAGGACAAGTCCATGAATAAAGAAACAAATTTAATTTGGATTGATCTAGAAATGACTGGGCTTTTGCCAGAGCGCGATGTCATTATTGAAATTGCCACCATTGTTACCGATAAAGATCTTAATATTTTGGCAGAAGGGCCCGCTTTGGTCATTCATCAAAGCGGAGAGATTCTAGCAGGTATGGACGATTGGAATACCGAACACCACACAAATTCTGGCTTGGTTCAACGCGTTAAAGACAGTGTTATTTCTACCAAGCAAGCCGAAAAACAAACCATTGAGTTTTTAGAAAAATATGTTGATGCTGGTGTCTCACCTATGTGTGGTAACACTATTTGTCAAGATAGGCGTTTTTTATACAACTATATGCCTGAATTAGAAAAATTCTTCCACTATCGTCATATTGATGTCAGCACACTCAAAGAATTGTTAGTACGCTGGAAACCTGAAGTAAAAATGGTTAGAACAGGCGAGCCTGCGCACTTGGCATTGGCCGATATTCGTGACTCAATCGACGAATTAAAATACTACCGCGACGTCTTTATTGATGTCTAACACGCCCGAAGTTTGGCTAGCGCCGGCAAAAATCAATTTATTTTTGCATATTAACAGCAAGCGTAAAGATGGCTATCACAATCTACAAACCATTTTTCAATTGTTAAATTATTACGACGAATTGCAATTTACAGTCACTACTCGTGGTGTTATCAATCGAACTGCAGGCAACGAAAATGTCGCGCCAGAATGTGATTTAGTTGTACGCGCTGCCGAGCTTTTGCAAAAAAACACTCGAACGCCTCTAGGCTGCAATATCTCTATTGTAAAACGCATTCCTGCAGGTGGTGGCTTGGGTGGCGGATCATCTGATGCAGCCACAACACTAGTTGCACTTAATCACCTTTGGCAGACTGGCCTAAGTCTACAACAACTTTCAACACTAGGTCTAAAATTGGGCGCAGATGTGCCTGTTTTTATCAATGCTCAAAGCGCCTGGGCGGAAGGTGTAGGAGAAATTCTCAGTCCTATAAACACCCCAAATAACTACTTTTTGGTGGTATTTATTAATCAACATACCTCCACTTCAGAAATTTTCTCGCATAAAGCATTGACAATGAGTCCGATGATAGGGAAAATATCGGACTTCTCTGAGCTTGCAAATACTCATAACGATTGTCTGCAAGCAGCTATTGAGCAAACAGATGAAATCAGACTTGCATTAGAGCAGCTTAACCACTGCACTAATTTGATAGGAAAAGCAAGAATGAGTGGGACAGGCAGCAGTGTTTTTGCTGAATTTTCAACTCAAAAAGATGCTTTGGCAGCATTAGAAAAAATGCCTAAAAAATGGATGAGCTTTACTGCGCAAGCAATAAACACTTCTCCGATCCTTAAATGGGCTGTCGCCAAGCGGTAAGGCAACGGGTTTTGATCCCGTCATGCGCAGGTTCAAATCCTGCCAGCCCAGCCATTTTCAAAAAAGCTGCATCTTCTCGTCAAGATGCAGCTTTTTTTTATGTCTTTTATTTGGCTAAATTTACGCATGTGATCCCTCAGCAAAAACTATTTTTGTCATCGTAACCTAGTATAATTTGAGCAATTCTCAACAATTAATCATACTTATGTCTCTCGACACCATCAAAATTTTTAGTGGCAATGCCAATCCATTGCTTTCCGGCGAAATCATTTCCAGTTTAAATGTTGCACAAGGTAAAGCGTTAGTGGGCAGATTTAGCGATGGAGAATCACAAGTTGAAATTTTAGAAAATGTAAGGGGTTGTGATGTGTTTATTATTCAACCAACTTGCGGACCTTCTCCTGCAGAGACACTGATGGAATTATTAGTCATGGCTGATGCCTTAAAGCGCTCATCAGCGGCAAGAATTACTGCAGTAGTGCCTTATTTTGGCTATTCACGACAAGATCGTCGCTCACGCTTAACACGCGTCCCTATTACTGCAAAGCTCGCCGCTAAGATGGTTGAGTCTTCAGGTATTGATAGAATTTTAACAGTTGATTTACACGCCGATCAAATTCAAGGATTCTTTGATATTCCTATTGATAATATCTATGCACAGCCTGTTTTATTAGACGATATTGTCAGCCAAAATCATGAAGATATTGTGGTGGTTTCTCCAGATGTGGGCGGTGTTGTGCGTGCACGTGCTGCCGCCAAAAAGCTTAATGATGCCGATTTAGCCATTATTGACAAACGTCGTCCCGCTCCCAATATGGTAAAAGTCATGAATGTGATTGGTGATGTCGAAGGCAAAACTTGTATTTTGATTGACGATATGGTTGATACAGCTGGTACTTTATGTCAAGCAGCAGGCATTCTAAAGGAAAAAGGCGCCAAGAAAGTCGTAGCATACGCCACACATGCAGTGCTATCTGGGAATGCGATCAACAATATTAAAAACTCCGAGCTTGATGAATTAGTTACTACCAATACCATTCCTTTAACCGCAGATGCTGCCAAATGTCATAAAATTAGACAACTCTCTATTGCACCTATTATGGCTGAAGTTATCAAGCGCATTAGCGAAGAACAATCTATTATTAATATTTTTTCCGATCTGCAATAATTATTCACCTGTAAAACACACAAGGCTATGATTTTCAACAGAGTTCTTTGTGTATAATCCACAATTTGGTCTGTCATAACACGCTACTTTATGAAATCTACTACAAAAGCACACAAGCAAGCACTACAAAAACTGATTACAGTTGGTAAGGAAAAAGGTTATTTAACCTACTCTGAAATCAACGATATCTTGCCTGAAGATCTACTAACGCAAGAGCAGGTAGAGCCAATTGTTACCATTTTAGAAGAGTTAGATATTACAGTTTCTGATTCAGTGCCTGATGCAGATACTTTGGTTGTAGAATCAGGTGCCAAAGCGCAATCAACTTCTGCAGAGGCGGCTGTTGCTGCATTAGCCGCCCTTGACTCTGAGTTTGGACGAACAACCGATCCAGTCAGAATGTACATGCGTGAAATGGGTGTTGTTGATTTATTAGAGCAAGAAGATGAAATTCGCATTGCCAAAGAAATTGAAGCAGGTGTATTTGAGATCATGCAAGCTATTACCCTTTACCCATCAATTACCGATTACTTCTTTAAGGCCCACAAGCGTCTAGAAGAAGGAAAATGTAAAATGACTGACGTAATTATTGGTTATCAAGGCGATGCAGCAGATTTCGAAGCTAAAAAAGCTGCCTTTGAGGCAGGTGAATTTGATGACGATGAAGAGTATGAAGATATGGAAGAGATGGAGTATACCGGTCCTGATGAAGGCAAGGTGTACACTCGTTTTGAAACCGTTTTAGGTTGCTCTCAAAGCTATCAAGAGTTGAAAGAAAAACATGGTTTTCGCCATCAAAAAACCGTAGATGCACGTGAACAACTCTCAAAAGGCTTATCAGATTTACGCCTAGCGCCTAAGCTTGTTTCCACGATGATGGAGGTAATATGTGATCGCGTTGCACAGGTTAAAAAACAAGAGAAAGTCATTCAAAATGCTTGTCTTTATGCAGGCATGGAAAGAGCTCAATTTTTTGAACTATTTAACGGTAACGAAACGAATTACGATTGGTTGAACGATGCAAAAGTAGACGAAAAAGTTGCACAAAACCTTGCTTTAGCTAAAGATGAAATCTTTTATGCGCAGAAAAATTTGCACGAATATGAAGAGGAAATGCAACTAACTATTGCTGAATTAAAATCTCTTAACAAGCTTTATCGAAAAGGTGATCGTCGTGCCAAAAAAGCCAAATCACAAATGATTGAAGCCAACTTGAGATTGGTTATCTCGATTGCTAAAAAATACGCAAATCGTGGTTTACAATTCTTAGACCTTATTCAGGAAGGCAATGTTGGCCTTATGAAAGCGGTTGATAAGTTTGAATATCGTCGTGGTTACAAATTTTCAACCTACGCCACTTGGTGGATTCGCCAAGCCATTACCCGTTCAATTGCCGACCAAGCGCGAACAATTCGTATTCCAGTGCACATGATTGAAACCATTAACAAACTCAACCGTGTACGTCGCCAATTGCTACAAAAATTTGGTCGTGAGGCATCTCCAGAAGAGCTAGCTACAGAAATGGAGTTGCCAGAATACAAAATTATTAAAATTTTAAAAATCGCCAAAGAGCCTTTATCAATGGAAACACCCGTAGGTGACGACGAAGACTCAAACATTGGTGACTTTATTGAAGATACAAACTTATCTTCTCCTGTAGAAATCACCACCAAAGAAAGCCTTAGAGAAACAACTGGGGATTTGTTGGCCAACCTATCTCCTCGTGAAGCAAAAGTGCTAAAAATGCGTTTTGGCATCGACATGAACACAGACCACACGTTAGAAGAAGTTGGTAGGCAATTTGATGTAACGCGTGAACGTATTCGTCAAATTGAAGCAAAAGCACTAAGAAAACTGCGACACCCTTCTCGTGCTCATAAGTTACAAAGCTTTTTAGATTCTTAAAAAATCCGTTTTATCGGGCCTATAGCTCAGTTGGTTAGAGCACTCGACTCATAATCGATTGGTCCTTGGTTCAAGTCCAAGTAGGCCCACCATATTTAGCAGTATTTATCGCCCTCAATGGTATGATAATATCATGATATTTAATGCGCTAACACCTCACTTAATCACACTCACTACGCAAGTCGGAGAGATGATTATGTCGTATTATAAAACTAGCGTTACCATTGAAACTAAGTCAGATCAAACGCCATTAACTGTTATTGACCAAAAGGCACACCAACTATTATCTACAGCCTTAAGCCAACTAACTCCTAGCATTCCTATTATTTCTGAAGAATCTGAATTGGTTGATTTTTCAGAACGCTCAAGCTGGAATGAATACTGGCTTATGGATCCACTTGACGGCACTAGAGATTTTATTGAGCAAACTGGTGAGTTTTGTATTTGCATCGCTTATATTAAAAACAATCGCCCTATTTTTGGTTTTATTTATGCACCCCTAAGTAAAACTCACTACTTTACCAACGATCAGTCTAGTGCCTTTAAACTACAAAACAACACCACGACTAAGCTTCAAGTAAGTCCTAAAAAATCACCTTTAGAAGTTGTCATTGGCCACCATTCATCTCATAATCAAAAATTACACAATCATCTAGATCGGTTCGAGCAATATCGCATCAGTCATTTGGGTAGTGCGCTTAAATTTTGCAAAATTGCAGAGGGAGAATATGACTATTATCCGAGATTTGGCCCTTGTTCTGAATGGGACACTGCCGCTGGTGTCTGCATTTTAGAGGCGGCAGGCGGGCAGGTGCTTGGAGAAGATGCGCAGCCTTTACGCTACAATACTCAGGATAGTTTAAAAAGCCCGATATTTTTTGCCTCAGGTAAAACGTAATGACAAATCAATTGCCTGGATATTTTTAGTAATACTGCCCGTTGAAATAAAATCAACCCCAGTTTCAGCAGTCGCAACTAGCGTACTCTCATCAATGTTGCCAGATGCCTCCAAGGGCAATTTATCGGCCGCCATTCGCACCGCTTGAACTAAATCCTGATTCGAGAAGTTATCACATAACGCTCTTGTTACACCCTCTAATGTTAACACCTCTGTCAACTGATCTAATGTCTCCACCTCAACAATTAAATCAAGTTCAGGATAATTTTCTTTTGCTATTTGAACCGCGCTGCTGATGCCGCCTGCAGCAATGATATGGTTTTCTTTAAGCATAATGCAATCATACAATCCCATTCTATGATTCATGCCGCCGCCACACGTAACCGCATATTTTTGCGCCAAACGCAATCCTGGCAGGGTTTTTCTAGTATCTAATAATTGCACCTTAGTATGCGCAACCTGATTAACCAACAATCTAGTTTGTGTTGCAACCGCGCTCAAAGTCTGCAAAAAATTAAGTGCGACTCGCTCTGCACTAATGATTGCTCTTGCAGAGCCTGACAAGGTAGCCAAAACTTGAGAAGCTTGTACGGGGTCACCATCCTCAACTTGCCAATCAATATTGATATCCTCGTCCAAAGATGAGAACGCGGCTTGGGCAAATTCAATACCGCAAATAACAGCCGGCTCTCGACAAATAATCGTTGCAGAAGCTTGATCATCAGTCAATAAACTCGCTGAAACATCGCCAGAACCCAAATCTTCAGCCAACGCCAAGTCAACAATTGCCAAAAGTCTTTTATTCATGAATAAATTTAAGAATAAGTTTAGCTGACTCATGTCCAGCATCGAGTTGCAAACTTTTATGTATTTTTCCAAACTCAGCAACTAGCGCCGATTGATCACTCTTTAAGATATGCATTGCGTGCTGAGCAATATTGTTACCGCTTGCTTGTGTTTGGATTAATTCTGGCACTAACGCCTTATTGGCAATTACATTAGGTAAGCTGATAAATTTACTTGTCACCAATTTTGATGCGATAAAATAACTCAGTGCTGATAGCTTGTAAACTACCACCATCGGCACGCCGACCAGCGCCAGCTCAAGTGCCGCTGTACCTGAGGCCACCAACACCAAATCTGCAGTTTGCATGCGTTCATGCGCATCGTTAATTGACAAGCTAACAGTTTGGCTGGCAACCAGCTCTTGTGCCCACTCCAATAGCTCATCATTGGCCAATACCAAATGAAATTTCAACGCTGGGTCTTGTTGTAACATAGACTTTGCAGCCAGCAACATTTCAGGCAATAAACGCTTAACCTCGCCCGCTCTAGAACCGGGCATGAGTAAAATATTTTTACCGGCTTGGTGATTTGTTCTAGGTGTCAACTTTTCTGCTAGTGGGTGGCCGACAAATACCGCTCTTTGATTGTGTTGTGTATAAAAATCAACCTCAAAAGGGAATAAACACAACATTAAGTCACTGGCACGTTTGATTTTTTTAACACGTGACGCACGCCATGCCCAAACTGAAGGAGAAACAAAATGTACTGTTTTAACTCCTTGTTTTTTAAGCTTTGTTTCAATAACGAAGTTGAAATCTGGCGCATCTACCCCAATAAAAACATCTGGCTTATTGCGTAAAAAATACGCAACAATAACCTTTCTCAATCTTAGCAATGAAGGGAGTTTTTTAAACACCTCACTAAATCCCATGACATTCACCATACGCATATTCCAGCGCTGAGTACATCCATGAGCTTGCATTTTTTCACCGCATAGTCCTTCAATTTGAAGGGTTGGGTCTTGCATTTTTAGCGCTTGAATCAGCGTTGATCCAATTAGGTCGCCTGAGGTTTCAGCAGCACTAATTGCAATCTTAGCCATATGGGTTATTTTCTTGGAAGAATAAGCTGAGGATTTTCATCAAAGGCACGATAAATCACCATGACATTACCAATCACTTGTACCAAGTGGGCTTGTGTCTTTTGAAGAATTTCATCGATAATACGCTGCTTATCTTCTCGATCATCACCACGCACTTTAATCTTTAGCAGCTCGTGCGTCTCCAAACTGGAGTCTAGCTCAGCTAACACACCTTCAGTGAGTCCGTGCTGACCCATCATAACCACTGGTTTTAGACTGTGCCCTTTAGAGCGTAAAAATTTCTTCTGATTGTTGGTAAGCTTAATCATAGATTAGAATCTCTGTATTAAATAAATCTTGAATGGTTTCACGCTTGCGAATTAGGTGATGCGTATCATTTGACACCATCACCTCAGCCACACGTGGACGGGAATTATAATTAGAGCTCATGGTAAAACCGTACGCACCTGCAGACATAATAGCTAAATAGTCGCCCTCAGATAAAGACAGTTGTCTATCTTTAGCTAAAAAATCACCAGTTTCACAAATCGGACCTACCAAGTCCCAATTCGCTTTAATTCCTTGGGCATTTTCACGCACAGGAAGCACTTGATGATAGGCATTATAAAAAGCAGGTCGCAACAAATCATTCATGGCGCCATCAATAATGGCGAATGACTTGTCTGAATTTTGCTTTAGAAATTCAACTTTAGTGATAAAGACGCCCGAGTTGCCAACAATGGCACGCCCTGGCTCCAATATAATTTCTAAATTTCCAACTTTTTTTAAAACTTCAGCAATATAAGCAGCAATATCAATTGTCACTTCATCATCATAAGTAATACCAACGCCGCCGCCCAAATCTAGATGTTCGATCTCAATACCCTGATTTTTTAACACTTCAATCAAACCCAGGACTTTGTCTAATGCATCTAAAAATGGCGATACATCGGTGAGCTGTGAGCCAATATGACAATCCAAGCCTTTAACTAATAAATGTTTGGATTGTTGTGCTGTTTCATAAAGTGCAAGCGCATCTTCAATATCAACACCGAATTTATTTTCTTTTAAACCTGTCGAAATATAGGGATGCGTTTTTGCATCCACATTCGGATTAACACGAATAGAAATTGGCGCCTGTTTATTCATACTGGTTGCCACTTCAGCAATACGCTCTAACTCTGCAGCAGACTCCACGTTAAAGCAACGAATACCCACCTCTAGCCCACGTTTAATTTCATCCTGAGTTTTTGCAACACCTGAAAACACACAGTTTGAAGCTTGTCCGCCTGCAGCTAAAACGCGCTCTAGCTCTCCCACCGAAACAATATCAAACCCCGCGCCAATTTTAGCTAGTACGTTAAGCACTGCAATATTAGAGTTGGCCTTAACAGCGTAGCAGACTAAATGCGGATGATCGCCAAAAGCTTCATCAAATTCACGCCAATTGCTTTCTATGTCGCTGCGCGAATACACATACAATGGCGAATCGTAGTTAGCCATTAAGTCTGCTATATCAACAGAATCAGCGTGTAGAGATTGGTTTTTATAAGAAAAGCTCAAGTGTTATTTTGAGTTATGCGGCAGAATATCAAGCTCAGGCGCAATAATTTGCGTTGTTTTGTCAATTGCTTGGGTGCTAACCGGCGCTGGAGAAGGTGTCACTTGCTGTACTTTAACCGCTTCCAATTCACCCATCTTGCCACAAGCGCTAATACCAACGACAACAAAAGCCAATAAGGCCAACTGTACTATTTTTTTCATGTTCTATCCTAATTATTATTTATCGCTTATTTTACAGTAAATCTTTTAATAGTTTTATAAACGCAGAGCGCTCAATATTAAAGGCACCCAGGCTTTTTAAATGTGGGCTTTCCACTTGACAGTCAACCAACGCATAGCCCATTGATTGCACCAAATACACAAAGGCAATTTTTGAAGCATCTGGCCTTAGTGAAAACATTGATTCGCCAAAAAACACTTTGCCCATTGCTACGCCATATAAGCCGCCAACAAGCTTATTATCTTGGTACACTTCAACTGATTTCACAATGCCTTGCTGATGCAGTATTGTATAAGCTTCAACCATAGCTTCATCAATCCAAGTGCCAGTCTGATTCTTACGTTTAACCGTTTTACAGTGACGAATCACCGAATCAAAATCCTGGTCAACGCTAATATTAAATTTATGTTGATTAAGTGTCTTTTTCAGGCTTTTTGAAATATGAAGCTCGGCTGGTGTGGCAACCATTCTTGGATTTGGGCTATACCATTGAACCGGCTCATCTTCACCATACCAAGGAAATATTCCGCGCTGATATGCATCGATAAGTCGCTCGGTTGACAATACCCCGCCAACAGCAATCAGCCCATTAGGTTCGTCCAGAGCTTGCTCTATATTGGCAAATGGTGTGTCGTCATCTGTTAGTACAAAAGATTGCGGAATTTCAATCACAACTGTTGCTGTTTAATCGCCTCTTTTGCTAGATACAAAGCGGCAATACTACGTGCTTCAGTCAAATCATCGTTATAAACCAGTGTTTCCAAATCAGCCAATTTATGTTTGACCACTTCCAACGGCTCTGGCTCATCCCCCTCAGCCGATGCTTGATATAAATCTTGCGCCAAAACAATATGAGTGACACTTGATTGATAACCCGGTGCAATGCTCATAGCTTTAAGATAAGTCAACTGCTTAGCACCATAACCAATTTCTTCAATCAACTCACGATTCGCTGCCTCTAGCGGCACCTCCCCGTCGTCAATCTTACCTTTGGTTAGTGCTAGCTCGTAGCGATCTGTACCACCCGAGTATTCATAGATCATCAGTACGGTTTCGTCATCCAGCATCGGAACCACCAAAACCGCACCATTACCAGGTGGCTTGAGGCGCTCATATTGGCGCCTTTCGCCATTAGAAAACTCAACATCCATTGATTGAATATTGAAAAATCGAGTGGTGGCTATGTCAACAATATTACTCAGTTTAGGTTTTTTTTGCATAATTGGGATTATATCATTAGCTATAATAAGCAAACCAATATAGAGGAGAGAGGCATGAAAAAATTAGTAATATCAGTCACTGTGATGTTTGCATCAATGGCACACGCTTGGACAATTGATGGCGTAGGCGATTTTAAATTTGAACAGGTGAGCAACCAAGTTTATGTCATGCACGGGCCTATTGCAAGCCCCAGCGAACAAAACCATGGCTTTATGAATAACCCTGCTTTTATCGAAGGCAGTAATGGCTTGATCATGATTGACCCTAGTAGCTCAAAGTTTGTTGGAGATAACATCCTGGAAGAAGTTGAAAAAATATCATCAAAGCCTGTTGTGGCTGTTATAAACACGCACATACATGGTGACCACTGGCTAGGAAACCATGCCATTCAAGACAAATACCCGAATGCTAAATTCTACGCACACATGAACATGATTCGAGAAGCTGAATATGGTGAAGCGCAGCGCTGGATAAAAACATTTAGCGATATTACAAATAAGGCAAAAGGCACAATCGCCGTGATACCAACTTATTCAATTGGCCACAAAGACACACTAACTATCGAAGGTCAACAGTTCATTATTCACTCACCCTTGCCATCATCTCATTCATCTTCAGACATTATGATTGAACATGTAAATTCTAAAACACTTTTCGCTGGAGACAACGCCTTTACTGACCGAATGGGAAGGTTTGATGGGCAGTCAAGTATGCTAGACAACATTAAAATCTTAGATTATGCCAAAAACTTAGCTATCGATACTTATGTGCCTGGACATGGCTACTCAGGCGCTGTTACTCAAACAATCAACCCCTACTTAAACTACCTTAAAATCATCGAGCAAGAGACTAGAAAAGGCTATGAAGAAGATTTGGCTGACTATGAAATCAAACCATTTGCCGATAAACATCTAACTGCCTACAAGGACTGGAGTGGTTACGATGAGCAGTTAGGCAGGCACATTAATAAAATGCTGCTAGAAATTGAGGCACTAGATCTGTAACCCCTAGCCTTTCAATAATAAAAAAATGACGACTCTGGGTCGTCATTTTTTTTGCACTGCATTCTTTTGTTTGAAATCCAGAACAGACTGCTTAATAATTTACAGGCTAACTCAGCTGCTAAATTAACCCGTTTCGATCATTAACTTGCTATTTTGTACCAATATCCTTAAAAACCTATTAATTGCAATGCAACAAAGCATTTAGTATTCATATATAAAATTTCCAAATTTTTTGTTTTTTTGATACAGGCATTGCTTGCATCAAGATTAAAGCGGTGATTTTTATTAGTTTTTAAGCTAAAAAAGCTGTTTTTGTTGAAAACCAACCCTTATATAGCTTTATTTATAAGAATTTTTGACATTTTTTATATCGTTTCGATTATTTTCGAAATTTTTACAGGTAATATATTCACTGTAATCATAAAATAATCTTGAATAATCTGAGGAGAGAATATGAATTTTAAGAGCATGACCAAACAACAGCTCAAAGACCACGGCGAAACTATTGGCGTTCAGCTTAATCTTAAGCACAAGAAGGACGAACTGATTGCACAGCTTGTTGAGGCCACTGAACAAAAGTCTGAACCAGTCGCCACTCCTGAATCAAAGCCAACCGCCGCAGTTCAACCAGCAAGTGCACTAAACACTCAGGATGATTTTGATATTAAAAAATACGTACTACCCTTCGTGGTGGTGGTTGCGTTACTAATATGGCTGTTTTAAAAAGATAAGCGCTTATATCCCAAAGACACTTCCTTTGGGCGCATTAGCAATACAACTGTTTTTGAGAATTTCGCGACAAAGCTTTTGGAAAAAACCTTATTTAGTCGAAGAAGCCGTCCATATGTAATTCGGTTAGGTCACTAAATCCACCAATATGCTTCCCATCAATCGTAATTTGTGGCACCATTCTGGCGCCATTGGTTACTTTTGAAAATTCTTTCATATGGGCACGATCTTCATCAATATATTTTTGCTCGAACGGTAGATTCCATTTGTCTAAAAGTTCTTTAGTCTTAACACAAATGGGGCAAGTGTTAGTTGAGTAAACGACGATTTTCATGATTAACCCTGTAAAGCCTTAACAACTAAATCACCCATTTGATTCGTGCCGATAACTGTGTCGCCATCACTGGCAATGTCAGCAGTACGGTAGCCTTGATCAAGTACCATGTTCACTGCAGAATCAATTTTATCGGCTAATGACACTTGATCAAGCGAATAACGCAACATCATTGAAACTGACAAGATAGTGGCTAAAGGATTGGCGATATCTTGGCCGGCAATATCTGGTGCAGAACCGTGAATTGGCTCATACATACCGAATCCATCTTTGTTGAGTGATGCACTTGGCAGCATGCCAATAGAGCCTGTAAGCATAGCAGCACAATCAGATAATACGTCACCAAATAAATTAGACGTCACCATGACATCAAATTGCTTTGGCGCTCTAACTAACTGCATCGCAGCATTGTCCACATACATATGTGATAGCTCAACATCTGGGTAATCTTTAGCCACTTCCTCCATTACTTCGCGCCACAATTCACAGACTTCAAGCACATTAGCCTTATCGACTGAACAAACGCGTTTATTGCGTTTTTGTGCGATCTTAAACGCAGAGTGTCCGATGCGACGAATCTCTGATTCAGTATACGTGGCACTATTAAAACCAAAACGTTCGCCATCTTTTTGCTCAATACCGCGAGGCTGACCAAAATAAATACCCGATACTAACTCACGAACAATCATCAGGTCCAAGCCAGAAACAACTTCCCCTTTCAGGGTTGATGCGCTGGCCAACTGCGGATACAAAATTGCAGGACGAAGATTTGAGAATAAATCCATTTCGGCACGCAAGCCTAATAGCCCGCGTTCAGGGCGTAAATCGCGCTCTAAAGCCTCCCACTGATAACCGCCCACAGCGCCAAGCAGGATTGAATCGCATTCGTTCGCAGCGTCAATAGTCGCTTGTGGCAATGGAGAACCCGTTTCATCATAGGCTGTTCCGCCTACTAAGCCGTGAACTAGCTCCATGTTTAGGTTGTCGTTTGCATTTAAATATTCAACAACCTTTAGAGCTTGAGCAACAATCTCTTGACCAATACCATCACCTGGCAACACTAATACTTTTGACATCTTACTTCCTGTGGATAAATTTCTAAAATGGCTATTTTACTAGATTTCTTCCATTTCAAATTGATCCTTGGTAACACCACAATCTGGGCAAACCCAATCTTCAGGTACATCATCCCACTTAGTACCTGGCTCAATACCTTCTTTTGGGGCGCCTTTAGCTTCATCATAGACCCAACCACACACCATACATTTAAATTTTTTCATTACTATTTCCTATTATTAAATACATAAAAAAAGGGAGCATTTCACTCCCTTTGATCAAATTGACTAACTATTACAGATCGTCGGCATTTTTTGCCAAATATTCAGCCACACCTTCTGGCGTATCTTTCATGCCTTCGTCACCTTTATTCCAACCTGCTGGGCAAACTTCACCATGTATTGTATGGAAATCAAGTGCATCAACCATACGTAACATTTCATCAACATTTCTACCCAATGGAAGGTCGTTAACCACTTGATGACGCACATTAAACTCTTCGTCAATTAAGAATGAAGCGCGCAGTGCAATTCCTGCTGGATGCACAATGCCGTAAGCTTCCATAATAGAATGATCAGTATCTGCGACTAATGGAAAATCGATAGGACCTAAGCCGCCATCTGCAGGTGCAGTGTTGCGCCATGCATTATGCGTGAATTGTGAATCAACTGAGATGCCAACAACCTCAACACCTCTTTCAGCAAATTGAGCCACACGGTGATGATGTGCTAGAATTTCTGAAGGACAAACAAAAGTAAAATCTAACGGGTAGAAAAACACCATGATTTTTTTGCCTTTTAGGCTCGATAATTGAAAATCATCAACGATTGTGCCATTCGCCAAAACGGCTGCAGCGGTAAAATCTGGGGCTTGTTGGGTTACTAAAACGCTCATATCTTCTCCAATAATTAATTAATAAACTCATTAATTATACAACGACAAGCGCACTCAATACTTATAAAAAATAAGGGTTTGTGTATCAGGTCATATTAGCATCACTTTAACGTAAAATAAAATTATTCAGACTTAGTTATTTATAAAAATATCCTTTAATGCTTAAAATCTACAATACACTCAGCAAACAAAAAGAAGTTTTTCACCCAATCGATCCTGACAAAATAGGTATGTACGTCTGTGGCATGACTGTTTATGATTATTGCCATATGGGTCATGCGCGTGTTTTAGTAATGTTTGATGTTATTACTCGCCATCTAAGACGCAATTTCCCTAGCGTTACCTATGTACGTAATATTACCGATATTGACGATAAAATCATTGCCAGAGCGATTGAAAACTCAGAGGATATTTACAGCTTAACCAACCGATTTATTGACGCCATGCATGAAGATGAGCTCGCGCTTGGCATCTTGCCGCCTGATATTGAGCCACGTGCAACCGAGGCAATGGATCAGATGTTCTACATGATCGAAGCCTTGATAGAAAAAGGTATGGCTTATCAGGCAAAAAATGGCGATGTGTACTACTCAGTGCGCAAATTTACTAATTATGGAAAATTAAGTGGTAAAAACATAGACGACTTAGAAGCAGGCGCAAGAGTTGATATTGACTCCGACAAAAAAGATCCACTTGATTTTGTACTCTGGAAAATGGCAAAACCAACTGAACCAAGCTGGCAATCTCCTTGGGGGGACGGCCGACCTGGCTGGCATATTGAATGTTCGGCCATGTCAACCCATCACTTAGGTAATCATTTTGATATTCATGGCGGTGGCATGGATTTATCCTTTCCACATCATGAAAATGAAATAGCACAATCCGAAGGGGCAAATGGATGCAGCTTTGTAAATACCTGGATGCATGTTGGCTTTGTCAATATTAATAATGAAAAAATGAGCAAATCGCTGAATAATTTTTTCACCATACGAGGCGTGCTAGAAAACTATGATGGGGAAACTTTGCGTTATTTCATTATGAGCTCACATTATCGCTCTCCACTGAATTTTTCTGATGTTAATCTTAATAATGCCAAATCTTTGCTAACCCGTCTTTACACTGCGATTCGAGGTCTGAACGCTAGTGATGCTGCTACTGAAGAGGTTTCACAGCGTTTTGATTTTGAGACTCGTTTTAATGAAGCACTCGATGATGATTTCAACACACCCATTGCTTTAAGTATTTTATTTGAGCTAGCCAAACTTATTAACTCAGAGCGCAACAAAGATATTGATCAAGCTAGCGCATTGGCGCAATTGCTAATTAAACTAGGTGGTTACATTGGCCTGTTGCAAATGGGAGCAGACGCCTTTCTTAAGCAAGGCGTAACTTTGTCTGATGAAGATATTAATGAAAAAATTAAGCTAAGAAATGTAGCGAAAGCAAACAAAGATTTTGCCACTTCTGATCAAATCAGGGATGAGCTAACGGAACTAGGTATTGTTTTAGAGGACACTGCAAATGGCACCAGCTGGCGTAGAAAATAGTATCGACTGGACAACCATCAACACCATCTTGCTAGACATGGATGGCACCCTGTTGGATCTTAATTTTGATTTGCATTTTTGGATGGAATACCTGCCTTTAGTGTACGCCAACAAGCACAACCTTACCCATCAGCAATCCAAAGATAAGATATACCCAATGCTGGAAGCTGAACAAGGTAAATTACATTGGTATTGTTTAGACTATTGGCAAAATATATTTCAATTAGACATTGCCAAGCTCAAAGAGGATGTATCTCACCTTATTCAAATTCATCCCTTTGTACTAGATTTTTTAGCCCAAGCAAAAAAACACAAAAAACACATTTATTTGGTCACTAATGCGCACCGAAAAACCATACAACTCAAAATGCAAGTCACTAATTTAGAAAGCTATTTTGACGATATTATTTCTTCCCACGACTACAATGCGCCAAAGGAAGATCAAAGCTTCTGGCAGCAGTTAGAGCAAGCCATTGGCTTTGACAAAAAAACCAGTATTTTCTTTGATGACTCTATTAGTGTACTCAATTCTGCTCAAAAATTTGGCATTGGTACCGTGGTTGCTATTAGCAAGCCCAGCTCCAAAGTTAAAACAAAACTTGTGGATGGGTTTATCAATATTGAAACCTTTGAACAGGCGACACCTCTAAAACATCACTCATAAAAAAGCCCGCCTATTGGCGGGCTTTTAATCGATAAAACCGGCTAGTAATTACTCACCGCCAATCGCACCCATTAACGCAAAACTCTTAACAAAAGGTGTTGCCATTCTCGGATCTTTGATCATCGAGCCAAAATCACCCGCCTCAAACTTCAACTTGCCCATGGTAACAGCCATGCCCATTGATGT